>NZ_CP013251.1:972500-1260000 GCF_001583435.1 Endozoicomonas montiporae CL-33
AAAGCCAGGGGATGACTTGTGGATAGGAGTGAAAGGCTAATCAAGCCCGGAGATAGCTGGTTCTCCTCGAAAGCTATTTAGGTAGCGCCTCTTGTATCACCATCGGGGGTAGAGCACTGTTTGGGCTAGGGGGTCATCCCGACTTACCAACCCCATGCAAACTCCGAATACCGATGAGTGCAATCAAGGGAGACACACGGCGGGTGCTAACGTCCGTCGTGGAAAGGGAAACAACCCAGACCGTCAGCTAAGGTCCCAAAGTAATAGTTAAGTGGGAAACGATGTGAGAAGGCCCAGACAGCCAGGAGGTTGGCTTAGAAGCAGCCACCCTTTAAAGAAAGCGTAATAGCTCACTGGTCGAGTCGGCTCGCGCGGAAGATGTAACGGGGCTCAAACTATTCACCGAAGCTACGGGTTCAACAGTTTACTGTTGAGCGGTAGAGGAGCGTTGTGTAAGCGGTTGAAGGTGTGCCGGGAGGCATGCTGGACGTATCACAAGTGCGAATGCTGACATGAGTAACGATAAGGGGAGTGAGATCCTCCCCCGCCGGAAGACCAAGGGTTCCTGCGCAACGCTAATCGGCGCAGGGTGAGTCGGCCCCTAAGGTGAGGTCGAAAGACGTAATCGATGGGAAACAGGTTAATATTCCTGTACCCCTTTTGACTGCGACGGAGTGACGGAGAAGGCTAGGCCAGCACGGTGATGGTTATCCGTGTTTAAGGTTGTAGGCAAGGGTCTTAGGTAAATCCGGGTCCCTCTTTAATAGAGAATGCCGAGAACTGATGACGAACCAGCTACGGCTGGGAAGTGGTTGATGCCATGCTTCCAGGAAAAACTTCTAAGCTTCAGGTCAAAAGGGACCGTACCCCAAACCGACACAGGTGGTCAGGTAGAGAATACCAAGGCGCTTGAGAGAACTTGGGTGAAGGAACTAGGCAAAATGGCACCGTAACTTCGGGAGAAGGTGCGCCGGCTAGGGTGAAGGACTTGCTCCGTAAGCTCTGGCTGGTCGAAGATACCAGGTGGCTGCGACTGTTTATTAAAAACACAGCACTGTGCTAACACGTAAGTGGACGTATACGGTGTGACGCCTGCCCGGTGCCGGAAGGTTAATTGATGGGGTTAGACTCTCTTTTAAGAGAATCGAAGCTCTTGATCGAAGCCCCGGTAAACGGCGGCCGTAACTATAACGGTCCTAAGGTAGCGAAATTCCTTGTCGGGTAAGTTCCGACCTGCACGAATGGCGTAACGATGGCCACGCTGTCTCCACCCAAGACTCAGTGAAATTGAAATCGCTGTTAAGATGCAGTGTATCCGCGGCTAGACGGAAAGACCCCGTGAACCTTTACTACAGCTTCACAGTGGATCTTGATGTTGCTTGTGTAGGATAGGTGGGAGGCTTTGAAGTGTGGACGCCAGTCTGCATGGAGCCAACCTTGAAATACCACCCTGGCAATATTGAGGTTCTAACCCGGGTCCCTTATCGGGATCGGGGACATTGTGTGGTGGGTAGTTTGACTGGGGCGGTCTCCTCCCAAAGAGTAACGGAGGAGCACGAAGGTTGGCTAAGCACGGTCGGACATCGTGCGGTTAGTGTAAAGGCACAAGCCAGCTTGACTGCGAGACGTACATGTCGAGCAGGTACGAAAGTAGGTCTTAGTGATCCGGTGGTTCTGAATGGAAGGGCCATCGCTCAACGGATAAAAGGTACTCCGGGGATAACAGGCTGATACCGCCCAAGAGTTCACATCGACGGCGGTGTTTGGCACCTCGATGTCGGCTCATCACATCCTGGGGCTGAAGCCGGTCCCAAGGGTATGGCTGTTCGCCATTTAAAGTGGTACGCGAGCTGGGTTTAGAACGTCGTGAGACAGTTCGGTCCCTATCTGCCGTGGACGTTGGAAGTTTGAGGAGAGCTGCTCCTAGTACGAGAGGACCGGAGTGGACGAACCACTGGTGTTCGGGTTGTGTCGCCAGACGCATTGCCCGGTAGCTAAGTTCGGACGGGATAACCGCTGAAAGCATCTAAGCGGGAAGCCCCCTTCAAGATGAGACTTCCCTTGGCCCTAGAGGTCACATAAGAGACGTTGAAGACTACGACGTTGATAGGCTGGGTGTGTAAGCGTTGTGAGGCGTTGAGCTAACCAGTACTAATGACTCGAGAGGCTTGACCATATAACGCCAAAGCGATTTGCTGAATAAGCAAAGCCATACGCTAGAGAGTGTAGAGCAAGAACAAGCTTAATACTGAAAACGTTCCAGACGTTTTTCAGTACTTCCTCCATCCTTGGAGGTCGTTAAGAAACAGGATTCCAGGAATGAGAAGCGAAAGCTTCTGATTCAAAAGAATTTGCCTGGTGACCATAGAGCGTTGGAACCACCCGATCCCATCCCGAACTCGGAAGTGAAACGATGCATCGCCGATGGTAGTGTGGGGATTCCCCATGTGAGAGTAGGTCATCGCCAGGCACTAAATTAGAAAACCCTGATAGAGAAATCTGTCAGGGTTTTTTGCTGTATGCATAAAAAATACAAAGCTGGGACGCACGAAGGTAACCGTCCGGCAAACACATCTACCGATCCCGCATCAAGCCAGTAATGATGGTGTCCACTAAATGTTAAGTGGACACTTATTATGGATCAGTTAACCCCTTCGCTCCCAGCTCCTAAGACACGCCGCAGGTTCACACCTGAGTTCAAGGCCATGATCCTTAAAGCCTGCAAGGAACCTGGCAATTCTGTAGCGGGCGTAGCCCAGAAATATAATCTTAATGCTAACCTCCTTCACAAGTGGCGTCGTCAATTTGAACAAGAGCCAGCTACCGACTTCATCCCATTAACTGTCACCACTCCCCTGATTGATCAGCGTGACCAAACTGTGCGCATTGAACTACCCAACGGCACCGTTATCCATTGGCCCGCTGACCGTATCATGGAATCCGTCGACTGGCTCAAGGTCATGCAGTCGTGATTCGCATTAACCGCATCTGGCTGGCAACCGAGCCGATGGATATGCGGGCTGGGCCAGATACCTGCCTGGCTCGGGTGGTGAGCGTGTTTAGCGAAGCGAAACCTCACCAGGCTTATGTCTTTTTAAATGGCTCTTCAGGGATAACTGTGGGTAAAAATGAACATATTTTGAGATAGAGACACCAGTGGCTGACTTCTGATAGCTTTTTGTTGATGAACAAAAAAACAACAAAAGCCACCACTGATGCTGATTAAAACTATCCTCAATAAGGTTCATAAACTCAAGTCATTTGTTTATCAGGATGTAAAACTCGGCTTCTATCAAGGCTTGGAAGTGTTCTACGTGACTGTGGTTCCCCGAAAGAACAGTCATGCCCTCTGCTCAGGCTGCCAAAAACCAGCTTCAGGCTACGATCGACTTGCCGAGCGCCGCTTTGAGTTTGTTCCTCTCTGGGGTATCAGAGTTTTTCTGCTCTACAAAATGCGCCGGGTGGAGTGCAAAACGTGCGGCGTAAAAGTTGAACAAGTTCCATGGGCTGATGGCAAGAAGGAGCTCACCAAGGCTTACATGCAGTTTCTGGCAAACTGGGCCAGAAAGCTGTCCTGGAAAGAGGTTGCCTGTACTTTCAATACTTCATGGGAAAAAGTGTTCCATGCTGTTGAGTATGTAGTTGAATGGGGCAAAGCACACCGTTCACTCGACAATATCAAAGCCATTGGCGTTGACGAAGTGTCATACCAAGTTGGTCACAAATATCTGACCGTGGTCTACCAAATTGATCGTGACTGTACGCGGCTCCTGTGGGTTGGTCAGGAGCGTACTGAAGCTACGATTCGCAGTTTCTTTGCTTTCTTTGGTATAGAGCGCAGCCTGCAACTGGAATATGTCTGCTCTGATATGTGGCCACCCTATGTGAAGGCTATTGCCGAGTTTGCCAGTCAGGCACTGCATATTCTGGATCGCTTTCACATAGTAGCCATGCTGAACAAGGCTATAGATGAAGTCAGGGCGTCTGAGCACAAGCAGTTACAGGCCGATGGTTATGAGCCTGTTTTGAAAAAGACTCGCTGGTGTTTGCTCAAACGGAAAGAAAACCTGACCGAGAAAGAAGAGATCAAATTAAACACCGTGCTTCAGTACAACCTGAAAAGCGTCAGAGCCTACCTGCTCAAAGAAGAGTTTCAGGCATTCTGGGACTACATCTCACCACACTGGGCAGGAAAATATCTGGATCGTTGGTGTACAAGGGTTATGCGATCAAAGATAGAGCCGATGAAGAAAGTAGCTAAAACCGTTCGACGACACAGGCCTCTTATCCTGAACTGGTTCAGGGCAAAAAAGCATTCTCCAGCGGCATTGTAGAGGGTCTGAATACCAAGATAAAACTCACTACGAGAAAGTCATACGGCTTCAGAACTTATAAATGTGCAGAAATCGCTTTATATCATGCGCTTGGCAAGCTACCCGAACCAGAAATGACCCACAGATTTTACTGACGAGGCTTTTAAATAAGCGCGCCAACCGCATGAAGGTTCTGATACACGATGGCTTTGGTCTGTGGTTGGCTGCTCGCCGATTGCATAAAGGGCGTTTTGTTCCAGCACGAGTCTGGCAGCAACACCCTCTGGAATTAACCGACGAACAGCTTCAGGCTCTGGTCGTCGGGCTCCCCTGGTACCAGGTAGGAGCGGAACAAAGTATTGCGATCCTCTGACCTGACGCATTGCACTGGTAGAAAGGCTGGCTTCCCCGTCGTCAAACCGCTTTGGTTCGGGCACAGTAAAGCCCATGAACAAGACGACCCACCTCAATCAACTCAACGAAGAACAGTTGCGCGCACTGGTGGTGCAGCTGCAATCTGAGGTTCAGAAAAAAGAACAAACGATCACGACCATCTCGCTGGAGAACAGCAAGCTCAAACAAGAGATGTCCATCCTTAAGCGACACAAGTTCGCTCGCACCAGTGAAACCCTGAATCCACTGCAACGCAACTTGCTCGATGATCTCGTCAATGAAGACATGGCCGCAATCGAGGAACAGCTGGCCAGGCACGAACAACAGTTGCAGTCTCAAGCCAATGAAAAGCGCCAGCCCAAACGGGCATCGTTACCCCCTGAGTTACCACGCATCATTATCCATCACGAGCCGACTGACACACACTGCGACTGTGGCTGCCAGTTAAAACGGATCGGTGAAGATATCAGTGAAAAGCTCGATTACATCCCGGGCACTTTTACGGTTGAACGCCATATTCGGGGCAAATGGGTCTGCCAATCCTGTGAGACTTTAACTCAAGCCCCTGTGCCACCCCAGGTTATTGATAAAGGCATCCCGGCACCCGGTTTGCTGGCCCAGGTTCTTGTTGCCAAATACGGTGATCATTTACCGCTGTACCGACAGGAAAGCATTTTTGCCCGAGCGGGTGTTGAGATTGCCCGTTTGACCCTGGCCGACTGGGTCGGTCGCTGTGGTGTGGCATTACAACCTCTGGTGGATGCCATGCGCGAGTCCCTGCACCAACAAACGGTTCTGCATGCGGATGAAACCCCGGTGGCCATGCTGTCTCCGGGTAAGAAGACGACGCACAAAGCCTATGTCTGGGCATATACCAGTACACCGTTCGCAGGCATCAATGCTGTCGTCTATGACTTTGCCCCAACTCGATCCGGTAAACATGCCCGCCAGTTTTTACAGGACTGGAACGGGTCCTGTGGAAGAACCCTCGAAAATGACGAGTGAAGAAAATCAAAATCCTGTCGCCGAGACCAATCGCAGTGATTACATACAGCCTGAATAATCAGGCTGTATGCTCAAAGTCCATTAATCGGCAAATAGTTCAAAGCTCGCACTATTATCAGCATTGGAGTCAGCGCCTACATAAACATCAATCTTGGCAGACTGCTGCTTAAAGCACTTCTCCAGACCATAAAACGCCAGTTTTTCCGGTGTCAGGAACAGTTCAACTTCTTTGCTCTCACCCGGCTTCAGTGTGATTTTCCTGAAGTCTTTCAGTTCACGATGTGGACGGGTGGTGCTGGCGACGTTCTGACGGATGTAGCACTGTACGACTTCAGACGCTTCTACTCGGCCTTCATTCGTTACCAGCACAGTAACCTTCTGGGTTTTACCGAATGGCAGGGACTCTTTTGCCAGTTGCAGGTTCCTGTAGCTGAAGGTGCTGTAGGTCAGACCAAAGCCGAATGGGTACAGTGGCTCAACGGACTGATCCTTGTAGGGCATATAGTCCTGAAAGTCGCGCATCTTACCCAGCGGCTTACGACTGTAGTAGATCGGAATCTGGCCAGTAGAACGAGGAACAGTGATTGGCAGGCGACCGGAGGGGGACACGTCACCAAACAGTACACGGGCCACCGCATGACCGGTTTCAGTACCGGACTGCCATGCGTACAGCAGGGCGTTCGCGTATCGCTCAACATTTTCAGACGGCACTGGACGTCCAGTACACTGAACCACAACCAGCGGCCTACCGGTTTCACCGATGGCTTTAATCAACTCTTCCTGACCCGCAGGCAGAGCCAGTTCGGCAATATTACGGGCTTCGCCGGTACGGCGATGGCTTTCACCCACACACAGTACCACTACATCGGAACGATAAGCGCACTCAACCATTTCGTCGGCAAAGGCAGTGTCTTCCGTCAGAAGTTCAATATCCGGTGCGTTGGCTTTTATGCCTTCGTAAATGCTGGTGATGTCCTTCACCTTGCCGTCCAGACACCAGGAACCCAGATGCTGTCGTTTAGAGTGAGCGTGAGGACCGATCACAGCGACTTTCAGCTTCTGTTTGGCCAACGGCAGGATTCTGTAGTCGTTTTTGAGCAGAACCAGACTCTGTTCCGCCAGCTTCAGGGCTTCAGCCACATGGTCTGAACGACGCATGACTTCTTTATGACGGGTCTCATCGGCATAAGGACGCTCAAACAGGCCAGAACGGAACTTGGCTCGCAGCACACGAGTCACTGCGTCATCCAGACGCTCTTCGTTGATACGACAAGCCTTTAACAGATTGTCCAGATGATCTTCATAGGCTTCGTTGGTCATGGCCATATCGATGCCAGCGTCCAGTGCACGTTCAGCAGCGCCGTCAGTGCCTTCTGCCACACCAAAGTATGCCAGGTCAGAGATGGAACCCCAGTCGGAGATGACCATACCGTCAAAGCCCTGCTGATCTTTCAGCCAGCCCTGAACCAGTTCTTTGCTGCCGGATACCGGTGTGCCACCAAGGTCGTTAAAGCTGGACATGACCGTGCCAACTCCGGCTTTGACCGCGGCTTTAAAGGGCGGCAGATGAACATTGTGCAGAGTGTTGTCAGACAGTTCAGTGGTATCGTAGTCACGTCCACCTTCAGATGCACCGTAACCAACAAAGTGCTTGGCGCACGCCAGCAGAGAATCAGGATTCGCCGGACTCTCACCCTGAAAGCCCTGAACGACTGCTTCTGCAAACTGGCTGGTCAGGTAAGGGTCTTCACCACTGGTTTCAATGACACGACCCCAGCGAGGATCACGGGCGATATCCATCATGGGTGAGAAGGTCCAGTGAATGCCCAGAGAAGCGGCTTCACGGGCGATACCTGTATAAGCGTGACGCACCTGTTCCGGATTCCAGGACGCCGCCTGCGCCAGAGGAATTGGCAGTACCGTTTCCTGACCGTAGATAACGTCACGGGCAACGATTAACGGAATGCCCAGACGGCTGTCTTCTACCGCAGCACGCTGGATTTCATTCAGTTCAACCGGGTCAACGGTCAGGCCCGGCGCATTACCTGCCCAGGCGGTGTCTGCCAGGATACGGGACCCCCAACGACCCTGACGAACGCCTTCAAGGTATTCTTCTTTCTTTTGTTCAAACTCCAGCATCGGGGTCTGACACAGCTGGCCAATTTTTTCGGCCAGTGTCATCCGGGACAGTAGGTCTGCAATGCGCTCTTCTACGGGCAGAGTCGCATTCTTATATGAGTAACTCATGAAAATGGTTTCCTTATACTTCATTTATGGCGTGCTCAGGGAAGGCTTCAGCCATAAACTCTTCCATTTCAGCGGCCTGCTCTTCATCGCCCTGTTGAAGGCTTCTTTTCAGCAGTTCATGGGCAGCTTCCGGCACATAACGCTGATCCAGCTGAATGTAGAGATCAATAAACTCCAGCAGCTCCCCGTTAGAGACATTAGGCAGAATATCCAGGGCAGCGACCCTGGCCTGTTCATAAAAGGCAGGCCGAATGCCGAATACGCTGGACTCCCAGGTTTCAATAACCTGCTGGTAACCACCGAAGTATTCATCGTCGATACGCATTTCCAGCTTGTTCATGCCTTTGAGTGCTATAACCAGCTCGCCTTGTTTGTGCATGGCCCTGGCGAATTCAAAATAAGTGCTGGACTGACGGTAAGCGTGAATCCAGGCTGTGCAGAATGTGGTGATCACCAATAGTGCGACCAGACCAAGCTTTTTACCCGTGGTCATCTTGATAGCAGCCATTACTTAACTCCTACACCGGTAAACGCCTTGATGAAGTTCTTCTGCATAAAGAAGAACACGAATACGACAGGTACAGCGATCATGGTGGTCATTGCCCACAGCTGTTCCAGATTGCCGCCCGGTACGTTGGTCTGGAACTTGAACAGCGCCAGCTGCAGGGTCAGCATGGAATCGTCACGGATATACAGCAGTGGTCCCATAAAGTCGTTCCAGGCGTTCATAAACGTCAGAATACCTACGGTCGCCAGAGCAGGACGCAGCATGGGCAGAACGATCTTGAAGAAGATACGGAACTCGCCAGCACCGTCGATACGGGCTGCTTCCAGATAAGCGTTATCGATCTGCTTCATAAACTGAACCAGCAGAAAAATGTTATAAGCACTGATGGAGCCGGGAATGATCAGGGCGCGGAAGGTGTTAATCCAGCCCCAGTCGTACATCATCATGTACACGGGAATGGTGAACAGGATGCCCGGAATCATCATGGACGACAGGATCATCTTCAGCCAGAACTCTCGCCCCGGCATGCTCGTTTTCACGATCGCGAACGCTACCATTGATGACAGCAGGCAGTTCAGGAAGGTAATTGCTGATGCGACAAAAATGGTGTTGCCGAATATCCTGAACAGATCAATCGCTTTGAAGACTTCGATGTAGCCCCTCAAAGACCACTCTTCCGGCATCGCATTAGGCGCGTGCATGATCTCCGAACCCGTTTTGAACGAGTTCATGATCATAAAGAAGAAGGGATACAGTACCATGATACTGGCAGCGATCAGGCCGCCATAAATCAACCACTGTTGCTTTTGATTCTTGATCACTGGTTAATCTCCCTTAGTGGTAATCTTCATTTGCAGAGTGGTCAACACAAAGATGATCACAGCCAGCAACAGACCGATAGTAGAAGCTTCACCCATCTTCATCTGTTCGAAACCGGTCTGGTACAGGTGCAGTACCGGAGTCAGGGCAGAGCTGTACGGGCCGCCTTGCAGGTCAAAGTTCATGAACACTTCCACGAACATTTGCAGGCCGTTGATAATATTGATGGTCAGGACGAAGACAATCTGCGGCTTGATCATTGGCAGGGTGATTTTAGTCACCTTGCGCCACCAGGAGGCACCGTCCAGGTCCGCCGCTTCATACAGGGACTTGTTGATGCTGGCGATACCGCCAAGGAAGATAATCATCTGTACGCCGAACCATTTCCAGGCACTGAAGAGCGCGATCATTGGCATGGGTAGCCATTGCTCAAACTTCCAGAACACCGGCGCGTCCAGCATTCCAATGCCCAGCAGGTTCTCCTGGATCGGTCCCACTGGGCTGACCAGAAAATCAAAGATGATCATTGCCACGGTGATGGAGGTGATAACCGGAACGAACAGAATGGTGCGGAACAGGCTTGCCATGAATTCGATTTCGTTCAGCATCAACGCCGCCAGCAGAGCCACGACAAAGCTCAGGGTGATAAAGATGACCTGGTTGAACAGCACGTTAAACAGGGACAGCCAGAATTTGCCGTCAGAGACCACCGTAATCCAGTTACCGAGACCCACAAAACGGGTGTTCTCCGGATTCAGGACATTGATGTCCAGAAAACTGTTCTGGAACGACAGGAAAAAAGGGTAAATCAGGAAAACCAGGAAAAACAGTACCCAGGGTGATAAAAACAGATAAGCAACCCAATGCTCTTTAAATTTCATGACATACAGCCTGCGAACAACTCATAATTAAGTAGTACATAGATTCATTGCATTTGAAGCACAGGCCGGGTTGTGTGAAGCAACACCCGGCCTGCACTCGTTGTGGCAATGACGCGCTAGTTTCTTAATACCTTCCGGGCCTTCTGGCCCGCCCGGCGCACCGCTTCTTCCGGCTCCAGCTCGCCACGTAATACGACACGAGAGTAGTAACGCAGAACGATGTTGGATACGTCTGCGACGCTGGCAAACGATTCATTCATTACGGTGTTTTCCAGCTGATTCACAAACGGTATCGCTTCTTCCGTCTGGAAATGCGGGTGTTCTTTCAGAGACCGCAGGGTTGGCAGCTGTTGCAGAGCCTGGGCTGCTTTCAGGTTGAACCTGTCTTCCATCAGCAACTCAATCAGGTTCCAGCTGAGATCTTCAATTTCATGAGTGTTTTTGAACATCATCAGCGCACGGCCATCCAGGTTGGAGAAGTGTGGATCACCTTCATTACGAACAGGCAGCGGCGCAATGCCCACATCTTTGCCAATTTCCATCGGACCGCCCAGTGCGTCCTGCAGGTTCAGCCGCCAGCCGAAACCGTACTGAGGCCACATACCGATGGTGCGTGAGAAAAAGTCTTGCTCCATGGTCAGCGGTGAGTACTTCTGAATCTCGCGCATGATGCCCATGAATTCAGCCATGCCCGCTTCTTTACGGTCAAACACCGGGTGTGTTCCGTAACGGTTCAACAGCTGATATTCACCATTGTTGAAGTTGTAATACATCTGCGACAGCATGCTCCAGTACCAGCTTCCGGAAGATATCTCTTCGTTCCAGAAAACAGAACCATACACACGGCTGCCGTTCCTGCGGCGTGGCAGCTGGCTGATTTTCTTCGCAGCGTAAACGTACTCATCCCAGGTGACAGGCGGTTTTTCCGGATCCAGCCCGGCTTCAGCAAACAACTCCTTGTTGTAGATCATCATCTGCGTGGTGGCGTGCCATGGAATGAAATAGTTGCGACCGAAGTTTTCGGCCATGAAGTCCTGGTCTACACGCTCGGAAACGCCATCAAAACCATCGAACTGGTTCAGGTAGGCAAGCCGTCCCAGTCGGGCGTAACGGGCGACCTGATAACCGAAAATACCTGCGTAAACATTAGGATAATCACCCGCGGCCATACGGGTTTCGAGGTTGCCGTCACTGGTTACAACCAGTTCAACGCCAGGGTAACGGCGTTCATATTCCGGCTTGATGACGTCACTGACGAAGTTCATGTAATCGCCAGGCGGAACCATAAATTCAATGCGCTCTTTTGCCCATGCAAAAGGCGTCATCATTATCAGAGCTATTGTTAACCACTTATACATTCTGTTAACCGTTACTCATCAGTGCAGGTTCCTCTCCTGCATTCTGACTTTCCGGCCCCCCGATTCAGATCCGTGCTATGAAGCACATCATCCGTTTACCATGTTGGGCTGGGGGGGGATCGTACCAATCTCCCGCCAGTGTCGTTTTATTCGCTGTCGCTTTGAAGCCTGTCTCGGTCTCCGGATAAGGAAGGCCGTGACAGGATTTCCTGTTTTCAGACAAGATTTACAGCCAGATTTCCAGCTTGTTAGCGACGTCAGTCAGCTGTGCATCCAGTACCGACTTTTCAACCAGCACGCCACCTGTACGGTAAGCATTTGGCAGTTCAGTCATGCCAATGTCAGCACCGTTCAGCTCAATACACTTCGGCGTGAACTCGCCCTGATCAGGGTTGATGACCAGTTCACATGGCTTGCCGTATAAGCGGAAGTTCAGGGTGACTTTACCCAGCTTCTTGCTGATCACCGGGTCCAGCACCAGGGAGTTGCCTTCGAAGCGAACACCCAGAACGTTGCTGATCAGCTGGTTGATGTAGATGCCAGGACCACTGGAGTAAATCTTCCAGCCGCCTTTCACTTTTACTTCACCGGTCTTCAGCTTGCTGAAGTTCTCATAAGCGCCGTAACGGTCGTTGAACTTACCGTCGGAGCTGGAGAAGTATGCGTTGGACTGGCGCAGATCAGCGTTAGGAACAGAACTCTGGATGCCTACCGGCAGGATCTTGTACAGGTTGTCGTATACTTCATCCACCTTACCCATCTTCGCCAGGGCTTCGATGAAACGAATGTGCGCGTGGCAGTACTGCAGACCCACTTCACGACCCAGGTTCGCAGCCAGTTCCGCACGCTTGAAGTAAGTTTGCTTACCCGCCTTGTACTCGGCCATACGATCCATCAGGCGGACGCCGTCCGGGTGAACCAGTTTATCTTCGATGATAGCCATGTGCTGTTCAGCCATTTCCTTGTCGAACGTCTCGGAAATGATGGAACGGGACGCTGGCAGCAGACGGTACTTGATACCTGTCTTCTGGTCAGATGGGTGAAGCAGGTATTCCGGCTGTTCGATGTCACCTTCAGGGAAGTGCAGGAAGCCGGTGATTACGCCGTCCTTGATCAGGAACTTACGGTAGTCCGCTTCCATCTTCTCAGTCAGATCAGCAATGCGAGCTACGAATTCAGCGTACTGCTCCAGTCCTTTCAAAGCCCTGGTCATGGTCTTGAAAGTCTGCAGGGTCAGCGGGATAGTCCAGCCACTGACCATGTTCTCACGCAGGGCCTGGTTCGCTGGCTGCAGGGTATCATCCCAGTCGCCGTCGCCGTAGCAGGACAGGTGCGTACCTGGCACCAGGTTGTCGATAATGTGCTGCACCTGACGCTCAAGGTGAGCAAACAGGGTGAACTTCTCTTCGGTGAAGGCAAACTTCTGCTCGATGCTGGTGTAAGGAACCTGACGATCCAGTACCGCCACGTCGCCGGTGGTCAGGATGTAGTCAGCAACGGCTTTCAGAGGCCATACGACGATGTCACCGTGGGACTCTTCCTGCTGGATAGTGTTGTACTGGTCAAACATGAACCACTGTGGCCATGTGCCGGTTTCAACGTACTGGTGGCTGTAGATGCTTTCCAGAATATCCACGACTTTGTCGTAACGCTGCATGGACATGAAGAACTCAAATGGCCCCTGGGAAACATCACGGGTACCCCATGCCGCGCCGGAGTACTGCTCCAGACCGTGTGGCGTCGCGTAGTGAACCAGTGCGTTGTGGGTGAACCACTGCATGGTGTCGTTCAGTTTCCCGGCGTTGTATTCGTCGTTTTCGAAGGAAACGCGGAAGTTGTTGATCAGGTCGTTCTGTCCACGCTGGAACGCGGCTACTTCTTTGTCGAAGTCCAGAGTTTCAACAGTCTGCTGGCTGGCATCGGTCAGGGAACCGGCGATGGTGACAATGATCTTGTCGTTCAGCTGGCCTTTCAGCAGCAGGTAGCGAACGGAACCGTCTTCTTCACAGGTCACTTTCTCAACGTCAGTCAGAGCTTCGTCCAGCTTCATGGTGAAGCTCAGCTCAGGGTGGTGAACAGCGATCAGTTCGTGGTTGCCGGTCACGTGGATGTTGCGGTCGTTCTGGTTAACCGTAACAACGGCTTCACCTTCGTTGTTGCCCATGGTCAGCTGATTGCTGATCAGGATTTCCAGAGGCTCCAGACCTTTGGTTTCTACTTCCATCTGAATCGTAGTCGATTCAGTCGCGCTGAAGCTGCGAACGATGATGAAGCCACCGTTATGCTTGTATACCCAGCGGGAGAAGTTTGTGCCGGTTTCGAACGCGGATGGCATGGTCAGTATACGATACTCTCCGTTATCCCTGACCCAGATGCGCTGGCCGCTGGACTTGAACAGGTTCAGGAACGTACGGTCTACGCCCATCATCTTGTTGAAGGAGGTGTTGCCCAGTACGACATGAGAGTTGAACACACCGTACATGCCGTGAGTGGAACTCATTACGGAATTGCGGAAGTCGTGGCAGTTGCCGGAGGAAACCATGTGACCGGTGGAACGTTCCAGGTGCAGTTCTTTTTCCTGCAGGGTCACGTAGCGGCTGTCGGTGTGGAAGAAGGACAGCAGCTTGCCGTCTTTTTCTTCAGCGAAACGGCGCTCCTGACCGAAGAATCCGGTGACTTCTTCAGCGGTCAGCTCTTCACCCACCAGAACGGATTCACCACTCAGTGGGAATTCAGGCTGAGCGATTGCTACGGCCTTGTCGAAACCCGGAGCAACATAAGCCGAAGCAATTTCAGCCACCGGCCGGGCTTCAGCAACGTTGGAGTCCGCCATGTGCGGCTGAAAGTCTACATAGAAAACCGTGCTGTGCCTTGCACCGGCAGCCAGAACGACGTCAGCACTCTGCAGGGCAATGTAGCCCATTTCGTACTGGTATTTAACGTTAGCCAGAGTTGGCTGGAAAACGGCTTCAGGCTGGTTGGTCACCTTGTAGCTCTTGCCGAAGAACTGGATACCGTCGGTGGAGAAACCAACGACTTCAGACAGGGAGCCGACCTGGGAGCATGGGTTACCCGTGCTGCCCGGCAGGTTCTGGCGGGAGCAGACGGTGTAACCCGTGCCTTCCAGATGGAACACTTCGTGGTCCAGGTACTGGCTGGCGTACGCTTCATTGGTCTTAACCGCACCAGCGTCTGCCAGGGCTATGTCCTGACCGAAGATAACGTCGAAGGTCATGGCTTCGCCGGAGAGGTTCTCTACGTCTGCTGTGACAAAGGCAATACTTTGGTCTTTAGCCAGGGTAGCGATGACACGGGCACGGAAAAGATCGTTAGTCGTCTGCCAGACGACTTCACCAGCATTCGTGCGAAACGTTTCTGTCTCAGGGCTAAAAAAAACCAGTGGAGTGACACTGATCGCTTCGCCGGACTTAACACGGAGGTAAACGTTGGAAACTGCCTGTTCAAACTCTGGCGTTTCGTGCTGACCCACCATGACAGGACCTGACATGATGGTTTTCAGTACGTTACGCTCGTCGTAAGACAAGGTAAGCTGTCCATTAGTGAGCTCGTGACTCTTACTGGAAAAAGAGTGGCTGGAAACTGTGTAGTTCATTGGAGCCTAATGACCTCCGGTTAAAGATGCTTATAAATAGAATTAAGTGGCTGTGGGCGCAGGTCTCAGCACAGAGTTCGCCGCCCATAATAAATCGCTTAAATCAGGGAAATATTTTCGCCGGTTTCGTTATCAAACAGCTGACATTTATCCATGCGGAACTGGATGGACTGTTCAACAACTTTGTCCAGAGTCTGTTCAGGGCTTACCAGCTTGCAGATCAGCTGCCTGCCATCAGCGTCAAAGTAAACAAAGGATTCGGACCCCATCTCTTCCACAGCGTCGACTTTCACCCGGAAGCTGTCGGCATTACCGGAAGCAACGATGGTAATATGTTCCGGGCGTACCCCCATGGACACATCCCTGCCTTCGTACACCGCTACTTTTTCCTGTATCTGCGCTGGCAATCGAAAACGCTGCCCAAGAGTTTCGACCATCAGCTCGTCACCGTGGCGAATCAGTCTGGCATCCATCATGTTCATGGACGGGGAACCGATAAACTCAGCCACAAATTTGTTTTTTGGACGGTGATAAACGTTCATTGGCGTGTCCACCTGCATCACCGCACCTTTATTCAGGATGCAGACGCGGTCACCCATGGTCATCGCTTCAATCTGGTCGTGGGTCACGTAGATCATGGTGGCAGGACGGCCGGAGTCTTTCAGCTGCTGGTGCAGGCGACTGATTCGCATACGCATGGAGACACGCAGTTTGGCGTCCAGGTTCGACAGCGGCTCGTCAAACAGAAATACTTCCGGCTTTCGTACCATGGCGCGACCAAGCGCGACACGCTGACACTGCCCACCGGACATCTGACCCGGCTTGCGATCCAGCAGTTCGGTAATTTCCAGTAGTTCAGCGGCTTCGGCGACACGCTTTTCAATTTCTTCTTTAGGCTTGTTTGCAGTTTCCAGGCCGAAGGACAGATTTTCCCGCGCGGTCATATGCGGGTAAAGGGCGTAGTTCTGGAATACCATGGCAATGCCGCGATCTTTTGGTGGTACGTCATTACAGAGCTTATCACCAATTGTCAGATCGCCGGCGCTGATGCTTTCCAGGCCAGCCACCATTCTCAGGGTTGTGGATTTGGCACAGCCGGATGGTCCAACCAGAACCATGAACTCACCGTCCTTGATATCAAGGCAGACGTCATGGACAGCATGAAAACCATTGTCGTAAATCTTGTTGATATTGTGCAGTTTGACCTGGGCCATCAGGTATCCCCATCGAAAAATTCTTTGTTGCCATTACTTAAAATGATCCGGTGAGAGATCATGTTAAGTAATAACAAGGTGTGTGCAGCTGGCGTAAACCACAGTGACTATTAGATAATTAAGCAGTGCCTCAGGAGAAAGCATTTACAGGTCTTTATTAATCGCTACATTAATGGTTACTTCATAATGGTTACTTCATGAAATCGACCTGACTACTGCACATGCTGAAACGTTTCTTACCAAGTCGGTAGAGTACGGGAATTAGCAGCATAATTCAAGAATATTCACACCTCGAAACATGCGGACAAACAACTATTTACACAGCTTATACAGCCTGGCTATACAAACAACATAGCCAAGGCGGAATTGCCTGAAAAGCACGATAATAGATTGTTTTTACTGTATATCCTGTATTTTGACTGTAATAATTTTGACCTGTGCCTGTTGCAGAAACAGCAACATGATTTGACAATAATCAGAAAGATGTTCACAAAACTTGACTCATGTCACTTTGTTGAAATAATTCAGCAAAAAAACAATCAGAAGTAGACAATACAGACAGAAGTAGAAGCAACTTAAAACAGGAAGGGAGAAGGCAAATCAAAACCCGCATTCAGTCAATCGACCAAATGCAGGTTTTCCAGCATTTTACTCAGCAGCTAACAGAGTCGCCTTTGATGGGCGAGTATAATTGGCAGGTTCCGGATTACTGTAGTCATTGTAGGCGTTAAAGAACTCGGTACCCAGATATTCAGGTAGAGAGGCCAGGCCAAACAACATTGTAGAGAAGTCCACCCCCTCAATGGCGTTAGAGCGCCACTCTGGTTGCGTCTTACTGTAACGCCACAGCACGGTGCCACCTTCCGGCAGCTCATAAACCGCTTTCTGGCTATCATCACGGTACATGGCGATCAGATCGTCCTTTGCCCGCTCTGAGTGAGGAATAAAGCCGGCAATGATAGTAGGAGAAATCATCATATGCGGGTTTTTGGTCTCAATGCCCTCGTGTACAATACGGTCAACACAATAACCGTCCGGACAGGAGCCTGCACCACTGCCCCATTCAAATTCCTTCATGCCTTCAAAGCCCTGACTCTGGAACCAGGAGTAGTCTGCCCGGGCTGCGTTGGCAGAAGCCTGCTGGTATTCTTCCGAAGCAGAGAAACCGTTCAGCAGGTAATGGTTGAACAGGAAGTTGAATTTGGAGGTAAACCAGGTTCTTCCTTCAGACAGAACCGGGATATCATTGTAATAGGATACTGGCAGATTCTTTGGTGTTTCATACCAGTGATTCCAGAATCGTCTTGCGTCCCGCCCCTGCTTGCCCTTTTTGAAATCAATGGCCTGCTGATTGGCTAGAGCAGCAACGATCATATATTCGTTGAATGCTTTGGTCTTTGGAGGCATATTGTTGCCATCATTATCTTGTACCAGATAAATCTGACCTCTGTTGATGTCGGCAATAAACTGGGTCAGGTCAGTCGTTTCGTACAGCTCGTCAACCAGTGCGGCTATTTCCTTGTTCCCAGGGAAGTAACGTTTGATGAACATGGCACCACATAACATAATGGCGCTGTCGATTGGGCTCCAGTCTACTCCAATCTGCTCGCCATTCTGGGTGTTGTAAAAGTGAATATAAGTATTGGAAGGGTTGCGTGGAACCGAAATGTCCGGCCCTTTGCCAGCCAGCATTCTCAGGGTAACCAGAGCCAGCTCTTCAGCTTCGGGCTCCCAGCCCATTTCATGACCGATCGCCAGGGCTATCAGACCCATACCGGAGTTAGCAATAGAGCCTCGATTACTGCCATGCTCGAAATACAGTTTATCTTCATAAGAGCCGTTATCATTGCGCGCCTGCTGCCAGAACTTGTAGCTACCTTTAAAAAGCTTCTCAATAATTTCTGAATCAGTTATTTCAGTAGCCGCAACTGGCTGTGTCGTCATTGCGGTGTCAGCGGCAATTGCACTTGCCATAGGTGATAAAGCAGCACTTACTAGTAGTGTGGCCAGAATTTTTTTCATGTAAGGCTCAAATCTGAATAGTCAAAATCATAGGAGGAATACAGTAAAAAAATCCTATCAGAAGATTTCGTTATGTTTTGTGATCTGGATCAAATAGGGTGAAACGTTTCATCGTTTATGTACATGAAGTGATTCGAATTGGATAATTGCCCATATATCAATATAATTCTTTCACTTAATTACTATCATGCAACACGGCATATCGTAATAATCCAGAATATGCAGTGTGAACAGAAAAAACGTTGCAGGTGAAAATTTCACCTCATCAGACCATTAGAGATGTAAACTTGTGAAAGCCACTATTAAAGATGTAGCCAGAGAAGCGGGGGTATCCATTTCAACCGTATCTTACGCGATAAATAATAAAGACAGGATCAGTTCTGAAACTCGTAAGCATGTGCTGCATGTAGCGAAACGACTTAACTACGTTGCCAATGGCAATGCCAAATTGCTTAAGCAAAAACATACCCGTGCTATCGGTATATTTTTCAACTCATGGTTTGGCCCTATTTACAGTGAAATTGCACGGGGGATTGAAAAAGCCGTTCATCAGGCAGGTTATGACTTGGTAGCCTGCAGCCTTTATGGCGAAGAAAACTCCACGGCTTACAAATATCTGCGTGACCGTATGGTGGATGGCGCAATTATCCTTGCTGACTCATTTGATGACGACTTTCTCAAGTCTACCGCTTCTAATGATCTACCGCTGGTCGTGCTGGATCGTGAAGTAGAATCACCCCATATTTTCAGTGTTCTGATTGATAACTTTGGTGGCGCTTTCAACGCCACCAAAGCATTAGTACAAAGTGGATGTAAAGAAGTTTACTTCCTGGGCGGCCCCAAAAGTTCTTACGACAGCCAGAAGCGACTGGAAGGCTATATTGCGGCTCTGGGTTTCTGTGGTGCCACGGTAAACAGCAAGCACATTCTTGAATGTGATTTTACTGAAGAGGGTGCCTATCAAAAAATGAAAGTCCTGTTTAATAAAGGCACCGTGCCGCACTCAATATTCTCAGCAAATGACGAGATGGCTCTGGGCATATATCGTGCTGCCCGTGAAAATAACCTGAAAATTCCGGAGAATATAAAAGTTATCGGTTTTGATGACATTCGTGAGGCAGAATTTGCAGTTCCTCCATTAACAACGGTATCCCACCAGAAATACGAAATGGGTATAAATGCTGCCGAAATCCTGTTCGAAGCCATTAAAAGCCCGGCCAAAGACTCAGATAAGTTAAGAATTCAGGCAACCAGGCTGATTGAGCGCGAAAGCGTATAAAGCGTATAACCTGTCTCGGCGATTCGGGGAACCCATAGGAGCCTTTGGGTTCCTGAATGCTGACTTAAGCGGGCATCCTGTTATTCAGACCAGAAAATCGGGTTTGAGTAGAACCACAAATCTTCCCATTCGTTGTCCGGATTATTGCGGTCAAACGGCTGTGGCTCCAGTGTATCGGTATTAGTGCCACGCAAACGTACATAGCCTTTTTCGTACTCAAGCGGAATCTCTACATCCAGAATAATGCGACCATTTTCGATCTTCCATTCATCCTTGTAAATACGTTTCAGCACTTTAGTCGTTGAGTTTGTATCGGGCTCGAGATCAATATCAGGGTGGATCGCACCGACAATAATGTCGACCCGGTTCAGAACAGGCAGATCACCGTTGTGGTTAGGCTCCATTGCAGCGCCGATATCAATATTCAGGTGAAGTTTTTCCACACCACCTGTATTGAGGGTGTCGCCCATCGTCGCACCGTTCTCGCCCCTGGCAGTACTCAAGTTGAGATCCAGCGCATTAATAAGGTCACCAAAGGTTACAAAGATACGACCATAGCGTAAGCCATTCATGATATCAGAGTATTCTTTCTCGGCGTAAACCCAGGTTTTAGAGTATTCACCCGGCCAGTAGTCATTACCCGGAGCAAGTTCATTCGGGTTATTACGCAACGGATAGAGGTTACTGGTATGTTTATGAAAGTCGGAATTGGAGGTAATCCAGTAAGGGCGACCACTGCCCAGAATATGGTCCCATGCACCACCTACGACAGCTGTCATCTGATCCATGCCGCCAATAGACGGGGCGCCGCCGTAACCTCCACGAACAGGAGCCGCCTGATGACCCGGGGCGCCTTCCATACCCACTTGCACTTCAGGTGCCACATCGTACCAGCCTTTCATGCGGGGTGGTGTAATCTGGCGGAATTTACCCAGCTCACGGGAGGATCGGCTTGGATGATTCAGGAATACCAGGGGCTTTTCCTGAAACCTGTCCAGCCACTCCAGGCCTTCCAGCATGTAGGCGTTGCGATGACTTTCAATTTCAGCTTCTTTGCGACCAAACTGACGCTGGAAGTCACGCATGGTCTCACGCTCAAGGTCGTTGATTGGAAGAATCAGGGTAGCATGGCCGTGTACAGGAATGTTCCATTCATGACCATAGAAAATCACCATATCATCCACTACTTCACGCGTCTCAAGCAGTTCAGGATAGGCATGCTCAAAGTTGATCATGGAGTGACCCGGATCACCATGATCCGTGTTAACAATCCAGCTCAGACCGAACTTTTTTCCCATAGTCGTGTTTTTCAGGTAAGAATATTTAGCATCCCCACCTTTTATAAAATTGCCATCCATATCAAAAGTCACACTCCAGTGAGTATGAACATGATGGTCACCCGCCAGCCACTGACGATCTTTATCATCGGCATCTGCGCCAACCGATACAGCCAGTAAGCTGGCCAGACAGGAACTCAGCACTTTTCTGCGAAACATATACTATGTCTCCGTACAACCGTTTCGTTTTAATGGAAGCCCGCCATGGGGTAACGGGCAAGAGGGGAAGACAGGCTCACTTGGTAGAATGAGCCTGTTCACCTGTCAGTCCTGAAAGGTGAACAGGCCAGGAGTTGCGTCAGGGGTTTGTTGTCAGCTGAATATTGGACACTCTGAACTTAACGCCATTGAGGGTATCGTTGCCACTAACACCCCTCGCACGAATATTCAGGGCCTTGTTCAGATTCAGGGCCAGCGTATGCTCAATGGCACCGTTACCGCGGGTAAAGAGAGATTTCAGGGGAATAGTGACCCATTCGCCTTTATCCTCTGCAAAGCCAGGCTCAAGATAAACCACTTGAGAGTTATTGGAGCGATCACCTTCCATATTGACCTGAATCTGCTTTGTCGGGTGAGAGGCATAATCTTCAACAATGATCCAGAAGCGCAGGTAGCCGTTGTCAATAAGACGACTTACGTCTTTAAACTCCTGATCTGCAGTACGCAACAGCACGCCACCATTGCTACCCGGATTGGCATTATTGTAATGCACGACCATTGACTGTCCCTGCCAGCTGATTCTTGGTGACGCTGACCCCCAGGAAGCAGGTGTCCTGGCCCAGCCTGTAGAAGGGGCGTTATCATTCATTTTGTACAACCATGATACACCCTCATCATCCGTTCGAATGACTTCATTGGTGTCTGCCGGATCAGTACAGCGTAATACATCGCCCGCTGAATCCGTTTCACGAATCATGGTGACTTCACTGATATCGAAACGCACATCAGACTCAGAGTGAATTTCGAGAGGAATCACTGTCTTGTTGAAGCTTCCGAGGGTGTCGCGGAAGCAACTGGTTGGAACTTTAATGGTCTGGTATTCCGGAGAGCCCGCAATAGCGTGAAAAGCGCTGGTGAGATCAACATAGTGCGGATCGGCAATTTCTACATTCTTATCAGTACTCGCCGTCATCCTGATGGATTTAATGTCGTAGGAACAGTTGCGCCCGAACTCATCACACACTTCAGTTTCCAGTGGCCGGTCATGAACACGAACAGCAAACTGGATAGTCCCACCGACTTCGTAGTAACCCAGGTCAACAGGGAGGTTGTTGGCGGTTTTCAGTCGTATTTTAGCCGGTTGCCCTTTAGTGACCTGGACGCTGATATTGCCCTGCTCTTCAACGGGCTTGTCCATTACGCTGGCAATAATGTTATCGCGAACAACAGGTATGCCCGGGATGACATCAGCGGTCAGGCCAGCATGATCTTCTATCTCAAACATCATGTTATAGGAAGCGTCCTGACCGTACAGGTAAGTTCTTCGAGCCAGGTTCGAGCTGTAATCGAAATCATCCTCTAAACAACCGGTGAGTAGAGATATCGATAAACCACCGAGAATCAGGGACCTGACAGCATTATTCATAGAAATATCCAGTTTCTTATATAACAAAATAGGTATTGCCAATGATGAGGAGTATTAACTTCCTGAAGTACTGATTATTCAAGGGACTCATCAATATAAATTGAAACGTTTCATCAGCGAGGTGAGGATAAGTGAGTTATCGGTCAATATCAAGACCATACACATTCACGCATGGTGACCCAAAAACGATATAGGAACTCGCTCAAAGCGGATGAATAAAGGCTTTTCACAAAAAATAAGAGCTTTCCCTATACGCATCCGTCTGTTTTTTTATATGTTTTTATGTTGTTAGATTGATGCAAATCAAAAGAGCGTGATAAATATTGGTATTAGTTGAATCTATTTGTCTACTGCCGTACTATCGCTTCAGCGGAAACGTTTCTGCAAATCATGATGATAGATTAAGTCGTTTATTGCAGGGCTTGACACGCTTCAGGCTTTAACAACCACAACAGATTTCCGTGTAGTAAGGATTTTGTATGAATAAGACCGTTAAATCGATACTTCTTGGCAGTCTTTCGCTGTCAATGTTAGCAGGCTGCAATAGTGATGATAGCAGGGAGGATTCAACAGACCCGGCTCCACAACCCCCGGAAATTGTAGCTGAGGAAGTGGTTATCTATGGTCCGGAAACCACCCGCGACTTTCATATGCGGGTCACTAACAGGAATAATTTTACATTTGATATTCCTGAAGACCTGACTTTGCGAGCTGGCAATATCACCACTCAGCCAGGCCTGACAGTAGACCACACCCATGCGGAAAAAACGAAGTATGGCAACCCGATTAACATAATAATCGGTAGCAACGATGAAGGCTCTGTCATGATGACAAGCACCACCGGCCAAATCATTGACCTATCTGAGGCAACGATTGACGGCACCTTGCAGTTTGACCTGAAAGTCAACAGCAAACCAGCAAAAGGCTCCAAGGTCTTTCTGACAATGAGCCACGAGAATCTGTCCGTTGCAAACCCACTACCGCCAATACCAAGCCCTACCGGGATCTCAGAGCAAACAATAGACATCACAGGCGCTTTCAACGCTTACTCTGGCGGGGCAAAGCAGACGGTAAGGGTTCCACTCGCCTGTTTCAACACTGAAGAACATGAGTTTGATTTCAGCCAGACTATCATGCCTTTTGGCCTGCATAGCGACAGCAACCTGGATATCGACCTGAGCAATATCCGCTTTGTGCCAAATTCAACAGGCCACCGTTATGAACTGCAGTGTCAAAAGCCTGACAATGTCCAAACACTGGCCTCCTCGAATGCTCATAATCTGTTTACGCGCGGCAACAACCCGGATAATGATGATGGCTTTACCGGTTGGGCCAGGAAATACAAAACATGGAATGGTGGTGGAAGCACAAAAATCAGAACCGATGTTGTTAATAAGGACAACAACAATACCCGTCATCTGCTAGTGACCTTTATTGAGTCCCAGCCCGCTGGCAGGGGTGGCCTGCTGCTCGACCCGAACAACAACAATATGGACTGGTCTGAGTTTGTGGAAAATGGCGTTCTCAGATTCCAGTTGCGAGTAGATGACTACGCCCTGCATCCAACCCGGCAGTTGCAGGTAAGTTTTGAAACCGCAGGAAACAACTCCAACAAAATCACGCTCGATGAAAACTGCTCCGAAGGAGGCTGGGGCTGGGTTGAAGTACCCGTTAAAGAGCTGATCACCCGTGCAGACGGCGTCGTTGACACTACCATCATTCAGAACGTAAGAAACGCCATGCATCTCGCGCCTGCTGATATCAGAGGCCAGGACACACTGCAAGGCATCGCCTACAGACTGATTAACGTCACGCTCCAGCCGACACCAGGCAATGAAATTACAGAAGGCTACTGCCAGAGGAAATAATAAGCGAATCAGGGAACTCACCATTTAAAGGGTGTACGCCGACTTATTTTCAAAAGCCGAATTAACTTTTTACTTGTTAGTTCGGTTTTTTTATGTTTTTTGCACCTTGCTATTCTGTATGATCAGAAAAACTGCATCAGATCATTGAAGTCAAAACAAATTTGTTTGACTATATATCCACCTTTTAATTAACAAATGTTGTTGCCTGTTGACACGTTGTCGAATGAAACAACAACGCATCTGTAGTAATTAACCATGTTTAAGAATGTACTCACCGCAGTGGCAGCCGGTGTATTAACCTTTGCTCCCGTTAGCTTTGCTGATTCTGCGCCAACTAATGATACAACCCCAATGAAAGCCCGCTTTAAGTTTGATATTAACGAACTCCATGATTGCTATAACGACGGTGAAATCATGTTTTTTCGTAATGGCAGGATGACTTACGCAGGCGACGACTTTATTCTGAGGGAGCCGAAACAGTGGCTTGTTGGGGGCGAAGTGAAACCCGGCGATAAAATTGGTTTAGAACTCTCTGAAGTCAGAATTGAACACGAAGAAATGTCCCTTACCTTATTTGACCTGAACGGCAAGCGGGAACTACGTAATCAGAACAATATGCCAGAAGCTGGCGACCAGTGGGAAATCATCATCAGCGACGGCGTTGTTGCTTTTGGTATTGGTTTTGAGCACAAAACGGCCATGCTGGCACTGTCTTTTGATCTCTTTGACTTAAACAACCCTGAAAACAGGACACGACTTGATTACAGCCTGAGCTGTAATCAGGAGCCGATTCCTGAACAGAACAGGCAAAAAGGGTAATGAATCCAGTCTTCGAGCCAGCTTCCGGAATAAACTGACCAAGCACCTCGTTAAACAAAATCCCATTCCCATACAGAAACATGGGAGTGGGTTTCGCTATAAAGATTGTCAGCGAACTATGTCAGGTATCAGGGTAAAAAGAGATAAAATGCTTGCGATGCTAAAAAAAATCCACGAATCAGCAAATGTGGGAATACTGATCCGTGGTGTCTCAAAAAACAACACTGCCAGATAGGCAATCAGGAGATTTTACAGGTGCCACTCCAGTCACGAGTAGTTAAAAATGAAAGTTAATGCCCGCTTTTGTGAACAACTGCTTTCTGTCACCGGCACCTCTTAAGTTTCCTGTGTAAAAACGATCGTACTTACGATAGGAGACTTCCAGTAAAGCCTGTAGGGTTTCATTAATTCTGTAAGTGTTCAGGAAAGTATATCGGTTTATGAAATAACCGGTATCTGTATCTTTATTGAAGTTTTTATTTCTCTGAAAAGAGAACTCTGAACGAAGACCGTTAGATAATGAATGGTTAAGTGTTACTTTACCAAACTGGTTCAGGTTTGTTTGACCAAGATGATTCTTGTTTTGGTTGCGCGTTAATTGAAACTGAACATGGCGATTAGGACGATAGCGATAGCCTATCTGGTAACGAGGATCCTGCGTTTCATAATTATTAGTCTCATCTATCTCTGAGCCATCATCAATATAGAAGCTCTGTTCTCTGTAGCGATAGTCAACATGGGCATTAAAGTTGTGACTACCAAAACGCTTATTGCCACCGACTTTAATGATATAGGTGTCTGTATTATTTAAACGCCCACCCTGATTGCTTCTGCCAAACCCACTGAAATTGGTATATTCAAACTCGGCAAACCAGTTAGCGGTAGGGCTCAAAACCTGTTCAAATCGTGGAGCCAGCTTCATCCAACGGGTTGGAGCGTCAATCAACTCACCGTTTTCTCCTCGGCTGACATTTGACTCATTCATGGCATAACGGATACGCCAGTTAGGATGGAATTTGGTGTTACCATCGAAAAGTACTTTTTTAAACTCGCTGCGACGCTCTCTGTTTCCATAGGTGTTATCGGATAGTTCAATACCCGAAAAGATACGGGTTCGCTTCGGACCATTTTTGTACAACCATGGGTTATTTCGTCTTCTTTGCTGTCGTTCGTTGCGTGCATTACGTGCATTGTTAGCAGACATATTGTAGCTATCAAAAACATCCGAACTGATCTCAGGAAGATTCAAACTTTCTTCCCAGGCTTCAACAACTTGTTTCTCCAGTGCCGTAACAGGTAATGCAACTGAGCCAAATACAAGAGGAAGTAGTAGCTTTTTCATATGATTTTTTCGCTAATCTTTATTCGTTACCGCTGGAATATAAAAGAGCTGCATTACTTACGTGGTTTCATACGGGCAGCAAATTATTTGAACAGCATGAAAGATAAACGTTTCGACCAACGTCGTCAATATCGAATAAGTACATTTGTTTTCGTTAAAAATGACTACAGAACCCTAGAATCACGGCTTTTCGCATAATCACACACATGAAAAGGCCTGATAAAACCCGCTAATGTTTGACTTGTGTCATGCTTTGCCAGCTTTATGCTGTCTAATTCAGCCTATTGTAAATAGTAAACATTTCTCAACTTTGTATCTGCTACTTGAGCATTTAAACAACATCACAATTAAACAAGTGTGTCGGGCGCATAAAACGCATAAAAATTGAATAATTAACGCACACCAAAATTCTATAGGTCTTAATAAACAGCTACTCGCTACTCCATGAGGGTAGATTACTGACCTGTATCATAGAAACAATTCTTTGGCATTTTGTTCTCAGTTTGATCCTTATAGAGTGTGCAGTTTTTACACTTATGAACTCAACTTCCTGTAAGCGATAAATAGAATGGCTGTCGCCTGTAGTGAAAGAGGTCATACTTTTTACAGTAAAGGGCATAACAACCTCATGACTTTGCCGTCTTTAAAGAAAGTTGCCTTAGGGCTAACATTTTCAGCTCTGGCCTGCAACGCCTCTGCAGGCCCGGTTCCGGCACAACGAGCAGCAGAACTTCAACAGCAGCCTAATATTGTCATCATCTTTACCGACGATATGGGCTGGGGAGATGTGGGGTACCACGGCTTTGACGATATTAAGACACCCAACATTGACAAACTGGCAGCCAATGGCGCGCACTTTCCCCAGGCTTATGTTTCCGAATCTGTCTGTGGCCCATCCCGCTCCGGTATGCTGACCGGTGTCTATCAGCAGAGAATGGGCATCTATGGCAATTCCAGCGAAAACCATATTCCCCATGACCAGCCTCTGGCGATGGAAATAGTGAAAGACCAGGGGTATGCGACTGCTGTCATAGGAAAATGGCACCTTGGCGACCCGACAGGTAAGCCGAATGAGCGTGGCGCTGACTTCTTTTATGGCTTTCTGGGTGGCTCTCATGACTACTTCCGCTCCCAGACCGTAGATACGGGCAAACTGCTCCTGGCCCCTATTTATCGTAATGACGAAGTAGTTCCTCCAATTCAGGAGCAGAACGGCTACCTGACTGAAATGTTCACTGATGAGGCCGTTGGCTTTATTGAGCGCTCGGTTAAAAAAGACAAGTCGTTTTTCCTGTATCTTGCCCACCTGGCTGTCCACCACCCATGGCAGGTGCCAGAATCTTATGTTGAGCGACTGAAAGACCTGCCTGTGAAAGAAGGTATTGCTGGTGAAGAACGCCGGCACTTTGCCGGAATGGTTCTCGCGTTGGACGACAGCATTGGTCAAGTCATGGATACCCTGAAAGAACAGGGTGTTTACGACAATACCCTGATTGTTTTCATGAGTGATAATGGTACTCCTGCCGGTCAGGGCTTTGCCCAGCCACGTCGTAAAAAGCGGAACGAGACCACTATGTCCAGCCCCGGCCCCTTCAATGGCTTTAAAGGCACTAATTATGAAGGAGGTATTCGTGTACCGTTTGCCATGCAATGGCCTGGCGTCATTCCGGCTGGCCTGAAGTATGAGCCAATGGTAAGCGCACTGGATATTGTTCCAACCATTGCTTCCCTGTTTGAAGGTACCAATACTGGTATATTCCCGTTTGATGGCACCAACCTGCTGCCTTATCTTCTCGGTGAAAAGCCTGCGGATGCCATCCCTCACGAGACGTTATACTGGCGTCGTAACGAAGAGTACGCCATTCGCGATGGCGACTGGAAGCTGACCTTCAATCGTTCACACGGTCCTCAAACCATCCGTCTGTTCAATATGGCGAAAGATCCGGGGGAGTGGGATGATCTTGTCAGCAGGGAGCCAGGGAAAGCTCAGGAGCTCAAGGATAAGTTTGACGCCTGGGAAGCCGGTCTGCCGGTCAACAGGCTCAGCCACAGACCAACTAACCGAAACTTTGATTACGATAAGGGTCATCGTGTAAACGTCAAGGAGTTTAACCGTAACACGCCTTAATACCTTGCTGGTTCAGGGGTATCACCTGCTTGATACCCTTGCCACACGGCTGTTGGGCAGGAATAGACTATGAACACGGGGCATTGGTGGCTGAAAGAAGGGATTGTCTACAGGAAAAAAGAGCCTGGAAGATCAGGCTCTGTCAGTCAATCGTTCAGGATTACGCCCTGTCCTTACGCTGCGAGGCTCTCCACTCCTGCATGTCCCTGCGCTGCTTTCTTGAAAGCATCTTGTTGAGGGCGTCGTTGTAATTGTTACGGTTAGCTCTGCGGGCCGCGTTACGGGCATTCCGATCATCAGGAAACTCTTTGTTTGCGGCCTGCTGCTGTCGGTACAGATTTTTCTTCAGCTCCATCAGTTGCTTTTGCTTGTCTTCAGACAGGTTGAGTACGCGGGTCTTCTCCTGAACCTGTTGCCTGAAGCGCATCATGAACTGCGGTGGCACCTGATCGGCGTGGGCTGTTGGAGCAGCGTGAGCTGCGGTAACGCTCATGGAAGTGCTCAGAACAAGACCTGACAATATGCTTACGATAGCCTTTTTCATCTTTTACTCTTAAAACAACAACGATTAGAAGAATTTACACGAAATGTTTCGGCAATATTGACTTTACATAACGGAAAGGATGAGTTCAACACTCCTGTAACGTATATGATAAGAAGTAGCTCAAAATATTACGCAAAGTTAAACAATTCTGATACAAGTCAATTTATTAGTCATAAGAAATAAGAACCGGCATGTACTGAGTGATAGTGGTCTGCTTTTAAAGGCGAGTTGAAGTGTGGCGTTTCCATCCCGAGTATGAAAACGCATCAGCAACTCAACGCTGGCCGACTTACGGGAAGGGGTAGTGGGCCAGAACTGTTATATCGCGTGAATATTGACCCCAAACTCAACTTTATTAATCAATAATCCAATAACAATATCGTGCATCTTTTCGAGCTTTGAAAAACAAATTGTCTTTCTGGCCAACCGTTTAATCCAAGTCCGAAAATTAAGGTTTTTACGCTCTATCTTCTGAGTGTTTGCTTTACCAATAATATGCATGTTTTCATCAAGGTGTCGCTCATAGGCTCCCCAATCATCGGTGTAAAATTTATTAATACCAAATGGCTTCAGAAGTGTTTTGAGTTCTTTAAAAACTTCATCTTTCCGTTTTCCGAAAACATAAGCAAGCACGGTATTTGTAGCGTGATCAACAGCATACCAAAGCCAGCGTTGGTTCGATTTATCATGAACATACGACCACTGCTCATCTAGCTCAGCCTCTTGGCAGACAAGCCCTACATGAATAATTGCATCTGACTTGAGATCAATAGTTTGAATATTTGGGTTGACCTTTACCAGACCGCTTTCTTTTTTTTTAGAGTCTTTATTACTGTTGTCTTGCTTATTCCGAGTACTTTACTTGTATCCCTGATTCCGCTGCCATTTATTGCCATATCGATGATTTTTTCTTTAACGCCAGGCTCACAGGCCTTGTAGCGATATTCAAGCATGAAGGTTTTGATTTCACATTTGTCATTACAGCAATAGTATCGTGGAACATCATGAGTGCTGTATCCGAAAGGCCGAACTTGGTTACTGCCACATGTTGTACAGAGGACTTGCGTAAGGCACATTTTTAAACCGCATTTTTCAAAGTTGCCGAATGTCGTATTTTAGCAGACAGGGCTAGAATCACAGAACTGTGCCACTACCCGGGAAGGCTTTATCTCCACCAAGCTTTATTATTCGGCCGCAAATCTGATTTAATGCCGCCTGGTCATGGCTGACCAGTATTAAAGCGCAACCAATTCTCCGGGTATGTTTTAGCAGTAATGAGAGTGTTTCAGAAGCGACTATCGGATCCAGTCGGGAGACAGGTTCGTCTGCAACCAACAGTTTCGGTCTCATCATCAACGCTCGAAGTAAAGCAAAGCGTTGCAGCTCACCGCCTGAAACCTGCGAGGGTCTTCTCTCAAGCAGTTTTTTATCCAGCCTGAGCCTGTCAAGCCAATGTGGTATTTCAGCTTTATTAAGGCTGTGCAGCCTGCACAGATCATCCAGGTTCTGGCTCAATGTTATGGTCTGGGGGAAAGCGGAGGGCGGATCCTGATACAGTTTTAACATTTTTCCACGGGTAAGTAAGGGTGAGTGCCGGACGCCCCCTTCATCGGTTTTAACAAGCCCCAGTATCATGTCTGCAAGAGTGGATTTACCGGCTCCACTGCCCCCTGACAGGCCGATTATTTCACCTTCGCCGATGGTCAGGTTCAGGTCTGAGAACAGTGGTTTGCCACCACGCGTTTTGCTGGCCCGGCTGATGGTCACCAGAGGGCTTTCGTCGTATGAAAGGTTTGAGGTTACTGCCGAAAACACAGGAGAGTGCGCGGCAATCAGTGCTCTGCCGTAAGCTGAAGCCGGGTTTTGAAGAATGTCATGGGCTTTTCCCTGTTCAACACAAGAACCCTGTCGCATGACTATAAGGTCGCCTCCTAGCGCCCTGGCGACATCAATGTCATGTGTGATGGTGAGTAATGAGCCTTTATCGCTTTGCTTCCGTAAAAGCTCAATAATCCGTGACTTATGGCTGGCATCCAGCCCTTTGGTCGGCTCGTCCGCGATCAGGACATCCGCACCTGCCGCTGTGGCGCATAGATAGGCAAGGCGCTGCGCCATACCTCCGGATAGCTGGTCAGGCACTTTCTCTCCATCAGTGCCTAGACCCAGTTCAGTCATACGTTTCAGGGTAATATTTGCCGATTCTTTCTCCGACAGGCCATTAACCAGCTGTTCAACCAGGGCAGCCTGCTGTTTGCCTGGCATAATCGGATCAAGGGAAAGCCAAGGTTCCTGAGGGAGCATAGCAATACGACATCCCCAGAGTTGTTCCAGCTCATCCAGCGTGTGATCGTCACGGCCAAAACGCCTTATATGACCAGAGCAGGTGAGTCCGGCTGGCAAAGCCCCCATAATGCTTTGGGCCAGCAGGCTTTTTCCGGAGCCGGTTTCGCCAAGAATGGTAACAGGGTTGCCAGTGCTCAACGTCAGGGATAAGCCGGAGACAATACATTCATTTACGGAATGAATGGAAAGATTTTCTATCTCAATAACGGGAGTCAATTCTCTTGAGGCTGCTGCTGCCTCGTCGAAGGAAAGCTGGCTGCGTGCTACAGAATGACCTGCAAAACTATTCATGTTCACCTCCTGCAATGAGGTGAAATCCAAGTACCAGTAAAATGACTGCGGTCAAAGGTTGGAGCAGCACCCATGCTGCGTCAGAGTAATAGGGAAACAGTTCGACCATCATCAGACCCAGTTCTGCGTGGGGAGGTCTGAGTCCAACATAGACAAAACCAATGGAAGCCAGTGCAAGCACAGAGTTACCGGCACCAAAGCAGGCCAGAGTATAAATATCTTTCTTGCAAGCCGGCCAAAGATGACGCTTAAACACATACCATGGGCCAAATCCGTAAAGCAGGGAAGCTTCAACTTCCGGGGAGTTCATGACAGTGATGGTTCTGGCGCGAATCACCCGAAAGTATTCGACCCACAGAACCAGAGAGATCGCTATATATAAAATGAAGAATGAACCGGGAACCAGCGCGCCAAACAGCAGCACCAGAACCAGTCCCGGCAACGCCAGCAGAATATTGACGACAATGGACAGAATACGGTCAATCCAGCCCCGCTTCCAACCGGCAACAACGCCCAGTGACACACCAAGGGTAGCGGACGTCAATACACTGAATACTGCCATCAAGATAGAAGTCTGTAACGCTGATGAAAGACGGGCCAAGTTGCTTCGACCAAACTGGTCTGTGCCAAGAGGCTCAGCCAGGGTAGGCGCATGAAAGACCTGATCCAGATTCTGACTTGCCGGATTGTGTCCCCAGAACAGGGTTTCCAGCACCACCAGGCTCAGCAGGAACAACAGCAGTGCCGCCCCAAGATACTGTGAGGGCCTTAATTGAATGTCGGCTTTCATTACGATAAGGTCTCTTCTCTCTGTCTCGGGTCAAGCTTGAATACAATAAGGTCTGCTACCGTATTGATAGCTACAAATATCAGGCCCATAACCAGCGCAGCCCCCTGAATCATCGGTACGTCCCGGGCGAAGATGGCATGGGCCAGCGCATGGCCAATACCCGGCCAGGAAAACAGGGACTCTATCATGACGATACCTTCAATCAGGTTGATCGCCTGTATGCTGACAAAGGCGACAACCGGCAAGGCAATATTGGGAGATGCGTGATGCGTAAAAGCCTGCTGTTCTGTTAATCCCTTAAAACGTGCAAACCGGTAAAAAGGTGATGCCAGAACATCGCAGGTTGAATTGCGAATCATCCTGCTGGATATGGCGGCCAGCGTCAGAGCCAGAGAGAGGGCTGGCAGTATAAGGTATTCGCTGCTGCCAAAACCGGCGACGGGAAACCATCCCAGTTTCAGGGAAAAAGCAAGGACCATCAACAGGCCAATGACAAACACGGGCTGCGCCCTGAGTATAACCGATACCATTAACGACAGCCGGTCACCTGCTCCGCCAGCATGCCGTCCGGCATAAAGTCCAACAGGGACGGCAATGAGCAAGGCAAAGAAACTGGCAAAGACAGCCAGCTCCAGGGAGCTTCCCAGCTGATGGGCAAGTTCCTGAGTAACCGGATTTTCTGAAACCAGAGAATCGCCCAGGTTAAACCGGAGCAGATTTAGCAGCCACTCCAGATATTGAACAATAGCGGGACGATCAAGGCCCAGGTCTGCCCTCACGGCTTCTGCCGCAGCCTGGCTGACATAGTCATAGCCGTAGCGTCCGGCGGCGATACGGTAGGCAAAGTCACCGGGCAGCAGTCGCATCATAATAAACGTCAACGTCCCTACGCCCCAGGCAACAAAAGCAGCCTGTGCCGCACGCCTGAGAAGAATTTGTTTAATCAAAATACATCTCCGAAGCACGGTAGTTTTGCTCAAAAGGATCGTAGTAAAAGTTTTTGAGTCGTTTGTTGACAGCGATTTGCTGAGTGTAAAAAATCACCGGAATAACAGGCATCTCTTCTGCAAGAATCGAAGCGGCTTGCTGTGACAGTTTGAAATAGGCTTCGCTGTCCAGAGTCAGGGTCATCTCACTGAGAAGTTGGTTTAACTCGCCTGAGGTCCAGTTCATGTGTCCCCAGTCGCTGCCAAGGTGGGTTCTGGTATCGTCAAACAGTAATGCCAGGGGATCATTGGCCCAGGCGAAATTCCGGGCCACCAGTGCCAGTTCAAGTGTACCTTGCTGATGCAGGTAAGGGATGTCACTGGAATTGCCGACATAAATAGTTACTTCGATACCCAGATCCCATAACTGCGCCTGGATAGCTGTTGCCACAACCGTCATTTCAGGGCGGTCGGCGTAGGTCACAAGCCCCAGGCTGAAACGTCTGCCATCGCGAACGCGAACACCGTCATCACCGGTAATCCAGCCTTGACCTGTCAGGATTTCCCTGGCTTTTTGCAGGCTTTTCTGACCTTCCAGCTCCTTCATGTGCCAGTCGCCCAAGGCGGGCGGGAACAGCTGGTAGGCTTCGGAGCCGGGTACCCTGATAATCCTTTCGGCAATGCCTTCACGGTCCAGGGCAAGGCTCAGGGCTTGCCTTGTTTCGACAGTATTCAGATAAGGGTGTTCATTATTCAGCTTCAACAGCAGTGTACGGGGAATGGACTCGCTGTAAACATCAACATTCGGAGCCTGCTCCAGCATGCTGATGCTGGCCGGGTCAAGCGTATAGATGATGTCTGCCTGTCCGCTTCGTGCCTGCAGTGCCCGGCTTTCAGCACGGTGTCCAGTAAGGTACTGTATCTGCCTGATTCTGGCCGGTTCTCCCCAGTAGTTATCAAACCGCTCTACATCCAGCTTGTGAGGAGGGGACAAGAGCTGGATCTGGTAAGGGCCTGTGCCTTTCAGTATGGCAATAGCCCTTCCATTTTTTTGCTCAAAAGACGATGGAGCGGCAATAGCAGTTGAAAAGTGGGACAGTACGTAGAGTAGTGGCCGATAGGGTTGTTCCAGTTCAAAAACGACTTCATAATCACCTTCAAAATAGAGCTTATTCAAAGGTAGCTGATGAATAATTCCGGGCTTTTTCAGTGCCTGTTGCAGGGAAAAGACGACAACTTCTGCCGTCATTGCTGTCCCGTCATGGAATAGTACGTCAGGGCGCAAGGTGAAACGCCATGTCAGACGATCGTCGCTGGTTTGCCAGTGGGTAGCCAGTTTAGGTTGTATACTGCCGTCTGGCTGAATTTCTACCAGGGTTTCAGTGACCTGGAAGCGTGAAAAGATATAACCGTCTTTGGACAAATCCTGACTGGTGTACTCAAAGGGGGCGCCAATCACCAGCGTCTGATTCAGGTCAACGCCCTTATAGGACGCTGCCAGCCAGATGGTTAGCATGATAGCTACAACGATAAAAGTTTTTTTAAACATTCAGAAAATTCTTAGGTTGCACTTTGAAAGAGTTCTAATACTAACTGGTGATAACAGCCCCACACGCATAAGCTTTCCTGGGAGCCTGTGTCAGGGCTAAAGACGTTTTGTATGAAAAAACCCGCTAGTTAAAGCGGGCTGGAATTAAGTGGGTAAATCGTCAGGAGATCAGTGCTTATCTGCCGTTGGCTTTTTTGTTGTATTCCTTGACGTCGGTGATTTCACCAGCGTAGAAGCCCATGTTACGGTTCTGGGGTTTGTAGCTCAGCTTGTTAACAGGCAGAGTCGCTTCCCAAGCGTCAAACTTGTTCTGCAGCTCCTGGGCTTTCTCCGGGTGCTTACTGACCAGGTCGTCCCATTCGCCAGGATCGTTTTCGATGTTGAACAGGCGGATAGTCTGAGGGCCACTCTGGCTGTTCCAGGTTAGTTTCCAGTCACCATCGCGGATCGCGTAATCGTCGTCACGACGCCAGTACATGGTTTCATGAGGTCCATCTTCACCCATTTCACCTTTCAGGTAAGGCATCAGGTCTTTACCGTCAAACGGAGTAGCACCAGACCAGAGCTCAGTACCGGCCACTGCGGCAATGGTTGGTACGATGTCCATAGAGGAAACCATCTGTTTATATTCCTGACCAGCAGGAATTTTACCTGGCCAGCGTGCAACAAACGGTACACGAATACCCCCTTCATAGGTGTCACCCTTGAAGCCGTTGAATGGACCAGGGCTCGACATGGTGGTTTCGCCGCGCTGCTTCTGGACAGGCTGCGCAAAGCCCTGGCCACGAGGTGTACCATTGTCACTCATGAAAAATACAATGGTGTTATCGTCAATGCCGTGATGCTTCAGTGAGTCCATCACTTCACCGATGCCATCGTCCAGTGCCAGGGCCATGCCTGCAAAATGTCTGCGCTCCTCACCGGCAATACCTTCAGCGACCGGCAAATCTTTCAGCCGTTCAACGTAGCTTTCGGGTACCTGCCATGGGTGGTGAACGGCAAAGTGAGCCAGATACATAAAGAATGGTTCTTTACTTTTCACGGCCTCATCAATGAATTCAATGGCCTCGTCAGTAAACAATTCAGTCAGATAGCCATTGCTTTGCTGAATAGGCGGCTCTATTTCGGTATTGCGATAGATGGGCGCGAAACGCATGTGGGCATCAGGGTTGGTGGTGGACTTAAAGTAGTCGTGACTACCGTCCAGGAAGCCATAGAAGAAGTCGGCACCACGTTCGTTCGGCAGGCCCGTTAGTTCACCCAAGTGCCACTTACCGATTACTGCAGTCTGGTAGCCGTTGTCCTTCATCATTTCCATGGCCAGTGGCTGGCTGGATGGAATATGGTTTTCGTTAAAGTTACCGTAGATACCAAAGCGCTGCTGGTGAACACCGGTGATCATACCGGCACGGGACGGGCCACAGATGGAAGCGGATACGTAAGCCTGTGAAAACCAAGTGCCTTCTTCTGCCAGTGCATCAATGTTTGGGGTTTTTATATCTTTGTAGCCATGGTAGCCAACGTCGCCCCAGCCCATATCGTCTACATAGATGATGATGACGTTAGGCCTGGTAGCTTCTGTATTTACAGAGGTGGCCTGTGTCGGTGCTGCAACCGCTGCCGCACTATGGACAGTTGCTGAAACGGCCATTGCCAGCAAAGCTTTTTTAAGCTTGGACATTCCTATTAAACCTTTTGGTGCAAAGTGAGTATAAACGTTTCTCTTATTCGCGTAAATCTACAGAGTAGACATCGTTATATCAATACAGTGCTGCAAAATAATCTAATCCATTGTACACAATGAGCTTTAACGTTGATGCATGTCACTTGTGTTGTAATTATTTTGATTAAAGTCAATAGAGGTGATGACTTATGGGAACGAGTGGAAGAAGATGCAAGAAAATTATATTACGAAATGTTTCTACATTCTCTGCGACATTTAAAGCTTTCTTCACAGGAGCTGCATCTGTATGTATCACATGATGGGCTACAGATATAAGTCGAAATAAATACATCGAGTGGAACTCAATGATAAAACTAAAGCGGACAATATTGTGTGTTTGTATTTCAGCCTATCCTTTAGCCGGTTGTAACGATCAATTCGGAAGTGAAAATCTGCCTTCTTTTGTTGAAGGCGTGCCGCCAACCGGGGAAGCCTCTCCAGGTACTCCTCCAGCTTCAGATATCGCTACGAAGCTGCTCGTTGGATATGAACCGGACGAAACATTACCAGAACTCAGCGTGAATGGCGGCAGTGCAGCGGTTGAAATCTCAATGGCCAGGCAGGGTTCTCACGCTTATCCGACAGAAAAAGATTATTTCCTGAGTCTTGGCTGGGAAAACCATAGAGATGATTACCTGTCTATTCGCCATGATTTTTCGTCGGACGTGATTGACTACGACAAAGCCGACTTCATTATGCTGGATCTTTATGTGCCGGAAGGGCAAGAGGTATCTTCAGTGGATATGAAACTGGAGGGACAGGTTTTTTCCAGTATAAGCAGGAATGTTGTCAACGGTGGCTGGTCTACGATTGCTATTGATGTACGGCAGCTTAAGGATAAAAGCAGCTCTACCCTTGAAGAGTTACGACTGTTCACCTCTGATACCCATGGTGAACTTTATCTCGATAATATCAGGCAGATTTCTGCCAGCCCCGAAGTGGTGGAGGTTAACTCTGTCCATAGTGCGGCTGAAGTGGTCTGGAGACATCTGGATCCGTCTTTCTGGCTGAAAGATTTTAAAGGGTATAACGTTTACCGTTCTGTTGTTGGTAGCGACTATAGAGAGAAACTGAACGACCAGCCGGTGACCGTCAGTGCGTATATTGACTTTGATGCGGATGACAGCCAAGAAGCCGATTACTTTGTCAGCAGCGTTATTGGTAGCACAGAGTCAGAGCTGACTTATGTCGGTCGGGGCAAGGCAGCAAACCTGTCTGACAAAGAGTTCTTGGACAGTTTACAGAGAACGACATTCCGCTACATGACGGACTATATGCATCCGCACAGTGGCCTGACACGAATTTCATACCAGAAAGCAAACCAGAGCAACAATTGCGGCCCTTTTCATACGGGAATGGCGACCATGGCTCTGGCTGCGGGGGTGGAGAATGAGTTTATTGATCGTGAGGACGCTGCCCGCCGCGTGGTGAAAATGCTGCGTTTCATGAAGTCCGCCGATCGCTTCCGAACCGGTTGGCCACGCTGGGTACGTTGTCATACCGGCAGGCTGGCGGGCCTGGACAGTCCTGATGATGGCGCAAACTTGAGCGATACCGGCATGTTCCTGCAGGGGGCGCTGGTCGCTCGTGAGTACTTCACTGAAAACAATGCGCTGGAAGCGGAAATTCGTGAACTGGCATCAGAGTTGTACCACTCCGTTGACTTCAACCTTTTCCGTGATTTTGACGGAAAAACCGAAGGCGAAGTGCTGATGTGGCACTGGTCACAAACGACAGGGTTTGAAGAAAGCCTTTTGTTAAAAAGTTTCCAGGAAACTTTTGGGGTGTATGTACTGGCCCTGGGTTCACCTACTCACCCGATACCGGCAGAGGTTTACCACTCCGGTTGGGCAGCCGGTGGTGGCATCAGTTATAACCGCTACATTAACGGCGAGCTGTCCAGGCATGACGACACCGGGAAGTTATACAATGGCAACCGCCTGTGGGGGGGAAATAAGCAAGAACCGCTTTACTCAGTCCATCACAACTATATTGCCATCGACCCCAGAGACCTGAGGGATGACTATGTCAGCTTCTGGGACACGGCACACAGCCGGGTTGACCTGCAGTATAACTACGGGTTGATGAACCCTGAAGATCACTCGAGTTATGGTGAGCTGGAATGGGGCATTATGGCTGATCACGACCCTTGGGGTTATCAACGCCACGAGGTGGAAGGCAAACCCGGTATTGACGATAATGGTACGATTTCAATGGGCGCACTGGTCGCCTCAACACCTTATCTCCCGGAGAAAATTATTCCTGCGATTCGCCACCTTTACGATAAATACCAGACAAAGGTTTACGGCGGCTATGGATTTTATGACTCCTATAACAAGGATGCTGACTGGTGGTCTGCCGACCACCGGAAATATGTCAGCCTGAATCCGACTTCAAATGTTGTCGCCCTTGAAAACCACAAAACAGGCTTAATTTGGGAGCTCTATGACAAAGCCCCTGAAATACAGGAAGCTTATCGCAGAGGCGGCTTTGTCAGGGATGCTGATGCGGGGTTGATGGTCAGTTATTTTGAAAATGAAGGTCGCTGGGATGTGGACAACCTGCCAGATCTGTCGGCGATGACACCTGAGTGGGAAGTTCAGGTGAGTACCTTCCACGCAACACCACGAGACCGGGCAACAAACTTCGGGCTGTTGTATCAGGGTTGGCTGACTGTCGAACAATCCGGTCACTATACCTTCTATACGGATTCGAACAGCCCGAACAGGCTCACAATTGATGGGAAAAAAGTCATAGAGGGTGAGGCAGGCATTGAAAACTCCGGCACGATTTATTTACCAGCCGGTGAACACCCGGTATCTGCCGAGTATTTTCAATCAACCGGTATGCGGCAGTTTACGGTTTCTTATGAAGGTCCGGGGGTAGAGAAAAAGGTTATTCCTGTGAAACGACTGCGGACTTCTGAACGCAAGTCCTGAAACTTTTAATCAAGTCTGCTGGAAAAGCTCCTCACCCCCATGCACCGTTCCGGGGTGAGGATGGCACAGCGTTAACTGTCTTTCCTGATAGCAGTTGCTGCACGCTTCGGCAGCCAGGCTTTTGTGCCATTACTTAACAGCACCTCCTGCCAGTTTTCCGATTCCTGCAGCAGAATAAACTCGGTTCCCTGATTCAGCGGATTGGTGAAGGCAGGGGCATAGACTATGCCGGGTCCTTTGCGGGCAGTGATGTCCATTGCCGTGATGACGCCGGTACTGACTGCAGGCGTATAGTTGAGCTTGAAAACGGTCAGAGCACTGGTCAGCAGCATAATGCTACCTGCGATGATGATGCGGCTCTTCTCCGTTCGGTCAGAACGGATATAACCCCACACCAGCCACCAGAACACCAGATAAACGACTATGGAGAAAAATAGCCAGGTGTCGGAGCTGGCTACCTGGTGGGTTGTTGCCAGCCATGGGTTGCCAAAGCTGTCAGGCAAACTGTCGAGCCTCTGTGTACGGGCGTATTTGAGATTGTGCGTCAGCTCATTGCTGCTATACCCAAGCTCTTCCGCGCGACGATACCAAAGAATGCTTTCACCATAGCGATCTGCAAGGAACCAGCTGCTGCCAATGTTGTAAGCCAGAATCGCCTGGTTAATGCCATCAACATTCCACAAAGCCTGTTGTTTGCCCGCCATCAGCGTGTGGGCTTTACGGGCTCTGTGCGGATAACTCTGGCTCAACTGCAATGCCTGCTTGTGTTCCTTTCTCAATGCCTGCAACTGACCATCCAGGTCAGTGATTTCTGCCTGACTAATATCAGGCAATGACAACAGCATCAGGGTGAATAGTAAAAGCTGTTTCATGACCGTACTCCTTTTACTGCTGGCACTCTGTCACCAGGCAGGGCCTTATCAAGGCACTGCATCAGCCCGACAAATGCTGCATGCCGGGCTGATGCAAGCTGAGTGTCGTTAGTCCGGGAGGCATAATCCTGTTGACAGCAATCCAGCCACTGACAAACCTCCTGATTCAAAGCGTCGCTGATACCCGACTGAGACAGTGCAACGGCCAGAGTCTGGCTATTGAGTTTCGACGGTGGCAGCGCTATACGACGATAAAAGTATGCACTCAGCGGAGCCAGGGGGTCACTGCCTGTTTTCAGCTCATCACACAGTTGTGTAATTGCACTGTCGCCACGACAGGCTTTCCACTTTTCCTGAATAGTCGACAGAGCACCGAACAAAACCAGTCCGGGAGGTGAGACCAGCAAAGCAAGCAAGAATAACGCCCGGAACGGGTTTTTTTCCTGAGTCTGGCTTACCAGTTCCTGCGACCAGTTATGCGACCAGATGCCATTCTGGTCAGGTTTAACCGGGTTTCTCAGCTCCATATCATCAGACAGTGCGCTGGTACTAATGTTAAACCGCTCAACAGGTATCACGGTCAGGGGAATTGGTGGTGTAGTATAGTTGTGGAAATGCCCGGTTTGCGGGTCAAAATAACTGAAGATCACAGAAGGAATTTCCGTTGTATCAGCATTCCCCGGAAACAGACTCTGTCGTACGATTTTCACACCATTTTCGTAGGTTCCCGGCCCGATATCTGCCGGGACATCAAAGCTGTTGGTGAACGCTGTCATCGTGTGCAGTTCAGGCAATCTGGCTACCTCAGGATCCGGATGCGTAATCTCAAAGCGTAACTGCATGGGTTCGCCCTGATGCACTTCATCCGGTTCGGCAGCAACAACAATGTCCGGGCGACCAATCATGCCTGAAAAGTTTTCAGGAACTTCCGAAGGTAAAGGCTTAACTTCAAATCGCAGAGGTTGCGCTCTGGTCATCAGTCGAACAGGGGGCTCACGGGTTACACTCCGTTCAGCCTGGAAGAAGTTGTTGTCAAAATGAGCAGGAAGCCGTGAACCCCTGAAATCCTGAGGGCTGTTTCTCATCAGTACGGGGTCCGCACTGGCCAGCAACAGGGAAGGAGGCAGTTCAAAAACACCTGCCTTCCGAGGCTGCACCTTGTAATGAAAATGAATGCGGAAGAGATCGCCTCCCATACGGTGCCAGCGTGCAATAATACGACGGCTGCCAACCGGCAGGCCAATGGCGTTCTGGTCAGATGAGACGAAAGCATCCCAGGGTTCAACCGGCAGAATGTCAGCATGCTCAAACACCGGAAGCAGAATGTTAACCGCTTGCAGCGCATTCGGATGAATGGAGGTGATCCATTCAAAATTCACACTCAGGGTCTGCCCCAGATAAACGCTGTCTGTATCGTAGCTGACATGAATGCTCATATCGTCGGTTTCCACAGGCGTGGAAACGGTGACATTTTCATTGCTGCCGGTCTGGTGACTGCCCAGGGTGAAGACGGGTAACGTCAGCTTACCGGCTTTCAATGGGGTTAGCCTCACAGGAAAAGCCAGGGCAGGCTTATTGTTGCGCTCCAGTCGCACCGCCGACCGCGTGGCAACGGCAAAATCCGCAGTGTCCGCAATCTCCAGCTCCATCTTCCCGGCTGGCGGATTCAGGGCAAGAATAAGAAATTCTGCAGATTGTCCCTGCCACATTTTGCCTTCTGGCTTTTCCAGCACAAGCTGCCAGTCTTTAGCGGCACTGCTGGCAAAGGCTGCCGGAAACACCAGCAGCAACAGCAGGCCGACCATAGGTTGCTTTAAAAAAGGTTTCATAAACATAACGATTACCAGTCCCGGTCAACAGCATTCTGACGTTGCTGATCCAGTTGTTGCAGTTTTCCCTCAAGTGTCCGAGCCTGATCCATAATGTCGACAGAGCTGGCTGACGGGGTCGACTCCATCATGTCCCTAAACATCGTATCCAGATCGCCGAAATTGGGGTCGCCCTGACTGCCGCGACCGTTCTCTGCGGAGTCCTCCCCTTCCTGGTCGGAATCGCCGCTACCTTCATCAGCCTCGTCAGTATCCTCACCCTGCATGTTGGACTCAGCATCCTGCATCTGCTCCTGCTCGATAAACTCTTCATCCTGTTTAAAGGTACTGACCAGGTCTTCATACATGCCAGACTGTTCCCGGGCCAGCCATTCCAGATTCCTCCGACTGGCTTCGTGGCTCGGATCGGTAAGCAGGATGGCACGCAGCACATGCCGGGCTTCACTCAGGTAAAGCTCTGGATCAATAAACTCTCCCTCACCCTCTATGCCGTCGATAAAATCAAGCCCCATTGCCGCGTCAAGACTCTGGGTGGCAAGAAAAATCAGCGTAGTGGCAAGGTTGTAGTTGGCTGTCACTGTCGCATGCTGGTCGTCGGCAAGATTTGCCATTCTGCGATAGGTATTGGCTGCCTCGGTATAGTTTCGCTGTTCTGTCAGGGCAGCAGCCTGCTGTTCCAAGTCGTGTACGGTTGCCGGTATGTCGGCATGCGCCATATTAACCATCAGCAATAACAGGCATGACAGCGTAGTCGAATGCTTCACCAGTGCAGGCTTGTGCATCAGAAAAATCAGCAGCATGAAGATAGCGATGGTTATCAGGTAAGGGTAACCTTCGACATATTTCATCACCTCACCCTGATCCCTGCTGTCTGCCGGCCACATAGCCTGCATCTGACCGAGCAGCGCCGACAGGTCCAGCCAGGTGGTGCCAATCGGGAAGTAAATGCCCTGCTCAGCCTGCTGCGCCAGAGACTGAAGGTGATTGTCGTCCAGTCGGGACCAGTGCTCACGTCCCTCGTCCAGTGTCCAGCCAGTGCCGTCGCGGTTAGGAACTCTGGCACCAAACTGGCTGTCACCCAAGCCAATGACCATCAATCTAACGCCCAGCCGGTTCAGCAACGCCATGGCCTCAACCGGCTCATCACCCATGTCTTCACCATCAGTGATCAGGATGATATCCACCGCTTCCGGTGCATTGTCGTCTGCATTGCCGGCATCAACCATATTGTTAAGTACCATCATCAGGGCATCCCCGATATGGGTCCCGCCTGTGGCAACACTGCCCGGGCCAATGCTATCGAGCAAGGTATTCAGAAAGACACGGTCCCGGGTGACAGGCGACCTGATCGAAGCTTCACCGGCAAAAGCGACCAGCCCGAACCGGTCGTTGGATGGCAGGTTAACCACTCGCTTTATAGCAGCCCGGGCAACTTCCAGACGGTTAGGGCGGGCATCTTCTGCCAGCATGGACCGGGATACGTCCAGCAGGAAAACAATGTCACGTCCCTGGTCCTGTATTCCCACAGGCCGGGGGTTCCATGCCGGACGGGATAAAGAAAGGGATGCCAGCGCAATGGCCAGCAGCATCGCTCCGAAACGTCGGTTAATTGGTGGCAGCGACAGGACTGAACTGAGCTTTTTCAGGTCGCTCCTGCTTTTGTGGTGCTGGTATAACGCCAGACAACACGTGACCGGTACCAAAACAAGCAGCCAGAGCCACTGGGGTGCAAGTAATGTCAGTTGGTTCATCCCAGCCTCCTCAGCCAGGTCGCGCTCAGCAGCACAGACAACATCAGAAAAAGCAGCGTCATCAGGGCGAAAGGCTGGTAGGCAGGTACCCGGTCGGTGAAAACAACGGTCTGTAATTTAGAGGTTTCCAGCTCGTTAATGGCCTGATATCCGACGACCAGTGACTCATAGTCATACGCGCGGTTATAAACGCCTCCCGTCGTTTCAGCCATGGCCTTCAGTACCCAGTCAACCCGCACTTCTTCATTGTCATCATCGAGCATGTCTTCTGGCTGGGTGCCAATAAAAATGGTGTAGATTTTAATACCCCATTCCTCTGCCAGGGCTGCAGCCATCATGGGCGAATACTGGCCTGCGTTGTTTTCACCATCGGTAATCATAATGATGACCTTACTTCTGACTTCCTGACCCTCTCTCTGACTTTTTTCATATTCCCTGAGTTGGGCAGCAGCCAGGGCAGTGGCATCACCTATTGCCGTACCGTCTTCATCAAGACGAACGGGCGGTTCAACATGACGTGCCATGGCAACCAGGGCGTCGTGGGAGTTCGTCAGAGGACTTATCACCCTGGGGTAGCGGGCAAACGATATCAGGGAGATCAGGTCAGCATTGCGCCCTTTCAGCTGATCACCATCACCGAGAATAAACGCCTCCAGAACGTCTTTTGCCACTGCCATACGATTGCTACGTTTACCGTTCATCTCCATACGGATATTCATGGAGGAAGAGACGTCGAGAACGATGGCGATGGCAATGCCTTCCTGCTGTTCCGACAGTTCGGAAACTTCACGGTAGGGCTGGGCCAGGATAAAAACCATGGAAGCCAGTGCCAGCAGAGGCAGTGCCGTTGTCAGCCACATCCATTTCTGCCGATAGCTGACCGGCAGGTTCTCAACCAGCAGCAGGTGGGAATAACTAATTCCCTGTCGTTTATTCCGACACCACAGATAAACAGCCAGCAGCGGTATTGTTAGCAGCAACCACAGCAGCATCGGGTATTTAAAGCTCATCCCCACTTCTCCTGACACTGGTTGCAGTATTTGACAAACTGCTCTACAGTTTCTTCCGGTGAGCGACTTTCACTGAACCGGAGGCATTGGTAACGATGCAACAGGGGTTCATCCGTGGTCAGCTTGCCGGTCGGGTCAGACCCTGTTGCCACCATTAGCCACTGCCGTAAGCCGTCCCAGTCTGCTGAACCCGAGACATGGGCCTGTCTGGCAATATCGGCGGCAGAAGGAGTAGCAGCAGGCAGTTGTTGTATTTTCTTTCCGCGCCTGACAAAGGGGGCGAATACCAGGCCGGCTAAAGCCGTTATCAGCCAGAAGATGGTTGCCTTTGCCATGAGGACTGCCGTCTGTTCCGGCTCGTCCAGCCTGATAATGCTCTGCACATTAACCTGCAGCTCATTAAATGTTGACCTGACACTGACCGTCCCGGGCTGCGTATACAATTGCCAGTGATTCGGGCCTTTGAACACATCGACACTGAAGGTAGGTACCTGGTGCTGCCCTGGCAACAGGAAGGTGACATCCATGTAAATGATGTATTGCCACAGGCCGTCAACCCAGTGAAGCGGGGCTACCTGACTCGATAGCAACTCCATTGCACCCCATTCCTGGGCTTCAGGATCAAAGATAATTTCAAGGTCTTCATTGTAACGAACGGTCAGGGCCAGTTCGATTTGTTCCCCTGCCGTGATGGCGTCTGGAAAAGATTCCAGCGATACCGTTACCTGATCATCCATGGCCCGGGCCGGTTCATTCCAGAAGAATGCCAGCCCGGCCAGTAGCAGTAATGAAAACAGTGTTGTATAAAATGATTTAGCCACAGGCAGCTCCTTCAACCCTCTTTTTTCGGGCATGAAAGAAGGAGAGTAGCGTTTCCGCCGGGTCGTCATCCACATGATGCACAACCAGGTCCACTCCCCATTGCGCAAATGCTTGCTCCCGATCTTTTAAACGTTTGTCCATTCGACGCTTGAATAATTTCTGCACAGAACGGTTAGCCAGGTCGAGCCATTGGGTCTCTCCGGTCTCGGTATCCCGCAGGTGCATCAGCCCGCCTCCGGTCAGTGATGTTTCTCCGGGGTCATCAACAGCAATGGCGATGACTTCATGGTGATGGCCGAGTATGGCAAGACGTTCCATAAAGCCTTCCATGAAGAAATCAGAAATCACAACAATGACTGAGCGTTTCAGCTGTAACTTGTTCAGGTGATCCAGCGACTCTGTAACACAGGTGTTAGAAACCTTTTTTGGCTCTTCCAGCACAGACGACAAACAGCGCATAAGCTGGTTACGGCCTCTGGTCGGCGGCAAAAAACTGTCCATTGTGTCACTGAACCTGAGCAAACCGATCCGGTCATTACTGCTGAATGCTGCCATACCTAACAGACCGCACAGTTTTGCAGCAACGGTCTGTCGTTTATTGTCGGTACTTGACCAGGCGAATGAGGGCGAATTATCGACCACTAAAATCAGGTTGATTTCCCTCTCTTCATGGAAACGCTTGATATGCACTTCGCTACTACGAGCCGTTACGTTCCAGTCAATCGTACGAACATCATCGCCCGGGCTATACACCCTGACCTCATCAAATTCCAGTCCCTGACCTTTGAAAGTCGAGCGATATTGCCCTGCCAGCAGGTGGTCTACCCGGTGCTTGCAGAACAACTGCAATTGATGCAGTCGCTGGGTTAAATGGTCATGCATATCAGTTGGGAATGGCTACTTGCATGAGAATCTGCTCGATCAAGGCGTCGGATGTCATACCCCTGGCTTCGGCCTTGTAGCTCAAGGCAATCCGGTGGCGCAGAATATCCGGAGACAGGGCGCGGATATCTTCAGGCAGAACATGGTCACGACCATTAATCACAGCCGCCGCACGAGCGGCCAGAGCCAGGTTAATGGTGGCTCGCGGAGAAGCGCCGAAACGCACCAGATCTGCAATATCCAGCCCGTACTCGTCAGGATTACGGGTCGCGGAAATCAGATGCACAATGTATTTTTCCAGGGACGGAGCCATATGAACGTTTTCAATTTGTGCGGTCAGGGTTTCCAGGTCCTCCCTGGTCAGTACACTTTTAACGGCAACGTTCTGCTTTGGTCGGGACATACGACGCATTACTTCCAGCTCTTCGTCAAACGTCGGGTAGTCAACTTTCAGTTTGAACATGAACCGGTCAACCTGAGCTTCAGGCAGTGGATAGGTACCTTCCTGTTCAACTGGGTTCTGTGTCGCCAGAACCAGAAACGGGTGTGGCAGCTGACTGATTTCCTTACCCAGGGTCACCTGCTTTTCCTGCATCGCCTCCAGTAAAGCAGACTGCACCTTCGCTGGTGAACGGTTGATTTCATCAGCCAGTACGATATTGGCAAAGACCGGTCCTTTCTCTGCGGTAAATTCGCCGGTGGACGGGTTATAAATCAGGGTACCGGTTACGTCGCCCGGCAACAGGTCAGGCGTAAACTGGATACGACTGAAATGCAGTCCGAGGGCTTTGGACAGGGTGTTGACTGTCAGGGTTTTTGCCAGACCGGGAATGCCTTCAATCAGAACATGGCTCCGGCACAACAGGGCCAAAACCAGGCGGTCGACCAGATCGTTCTGACCGACGATTACTTTGGCTACTTCCTGACGGAGGATGGCAATTTTTTCCAAAGCCTTAACAGGCTGGCTGATAGCAACTGTCATACAATGAGTACCCTGTATTGGTCTGTCGGGTGAAAACAAGTAATGTGAGATGTCAGCGCTTCTTTTGCGGGAAAGGTTTACTGTGAGACACTTCAAAAATAGAAACGTTTAAATTATCTCAAAAAATTCCATATAAGAAAGAATGCTGACTCGAGTCGACAGTCAAGGAACTGACGTTCTGTCGTCATCCCCTCAAAAGCAGGAATGCACTGATCCTGGTGGATTCCCGCCTCTCATTCCAAGTATCAGGCGTTACGCTGCGCTCTTCTCCACTTCTGCAGGGCTTCACGCTGCTTCTGTGTTGTCATCTGCTCAAACCTGGCGTTGTAAGCCTCACGGTTAATTCTGCGAGCTGCGTTACGAGCCTCTCTGTCATGCGGAAATTTGCGGTTAGCAGCCTGCTGCTGGGTGTACAGGTGCATCTTCATTTCAAGCAATGTCTGCCTTTCTGCTTTGGACAACCTCAACACCTTACCTTTTTCCTTGATCTGCTTTTCATAACGGTTCATGAAATCGGCAGGAACCTGCTTGCGCAGTTGAGCCAGCTCATAATCACGAACAGCTTCCTGCTGCTTTTTGGTCAGCAGTTCAGCAAAGGCTGCATCGTAACGATCCTGGTTAGCCTGACTAAGAATGCGCATTGAATATTCGTCATGACCATGAACAGCTTCTACATTGCTGTTATAACGGTACAGGTCGGTTTTCAGTTTTAACAGTACTTCAGATTGTTGCTGGCTCAGGTTGATAATGTCAGACTGTTGCTGAATTTCTTTTCTGAACTGAACCAGCGTTGCATCAGGGATTGCCTGATCAGCAGCAACACCTACAGAAATACTCAGGGCAAATCCGGCAAAAATGCCTGCGACAGATTTCTTCATAATGACTCCGGAGAAATGATAGAAACGTTTCAAAAGACCTAACTTATATCAGTACTTTCTCAAACAGTAAAGAAACTTGCGCATAAAATACCTGTCGACTATCCGTATTTGTGCTTTATTACCAAGACCGATCAGTTCCAACTTCAGAAAAATTGCATTCTACAAAGCCGTTTCGCAAATCGGCTTCATTGCTCATTTCGGCCGATAAGTCGTAGATTTGTTGCTCCAGATCTTCGTCATCTGTGTACTGAAAGGTGAGTTCGTACTCCCAGCCATCTTTTTCCAGCTTCTTTGCGTCATAATCACACAGGATATAGTCTTCAATCTGCTGGCGAGATTTGCCTTTCCCACGGACAAACTTGCTGTTGTTTTCGACCTGAAGCCACAGAATCACCCTTGTAGTTTTCAGCTCTGGGATCGAGCCAGATTTCTTTACAGTATTCAATGCCCGGTAAATCGTGGCTTCACCTAACCTGAATTCCTTGGCCAGCTGACCAATCGTAACTCCAGACATTCGTCGTGAGTATATCTCCTGACACTTTGCATCTGTCAGTTTGGGTGGTCGACCAAACTTCACTCCGTTCTCTTTGGCTTTGGCAATACCTTCAGCCTGTCGTTCTGTACGCAGGTCATTTTCAAACTCGGCTATGGATGCAAGCATATTGAACATAAGCCTGCCAGTGGACGTGCTGGTATCAATGTTTTGATCCAGCACAAGCAAGTCTATGCTTTCTTGCTGGAATCGTTTGGCGAGTTGCGCAAGATGGACCACGGATCGGGCAAGGCGGTCGAGTCGAGTAATAACCAAAGTGTCGCCCTTGCGCAGATAATTCATACATGCCTGAAACTCAGGACGCTCGGCAGTTCGACCGCTTCGCTTTTCCTGATAAGTCCGGTCGCACTGTGCTTTGCTTAATTTTTCTAGCTGCACTTCCAGACTCTGGCCAGTGGAACTGACGCGGGCATAGCCAATTCGGGACATAAACTATCAGATATCTTTAGAGGTTTTGATTGATGACTTATGATAGTAGTTTTGATAGCTATTTTTCAATGCTATCAAAATGTATACTTATTGATAGCTTACGGTTTTGGCTAAAATGGATTGATTCGATTATAATGAACGAATCGAACGATATCAGGGAGATTAAAAACGATGCACGCTCTTTCAGCCAATGAAGCGAAAACCCATTTTGGAGATATGCTGCTAAAGGCACAGCGCAGCCCGGTTCAGATCAGCAAGAATGGCAAGCCCGTTGCCGTCGTTATCTCAGCCGATGAATACAAAAGCATTGAGGAACTCAAATTGCAAATGTTGCAGTTAAGGGCTGCTCAGGCCAAGACTGATATTGCAGCAGGCAAACTGGCTGATGGCGATGCATTCTTTGATGAGCTGGAATCAGGTCAGCACGACTAATGACAACCTATCGCTTAACCCTGGATGCACAATCTGACCTGATCGAAATTCGCCGATACACAGTAGCGCAATGGGGAACTGATCAGTCCAGGAAATATTTATCGGAACTCCGGAAAACCATTCACCTTCTTGCTGAGACACCATCCCTCGGAAAACACCGGCCAGAAGTCGGGTCGAATGTGTTGAGTTTTCCTCATGGAAGCCATGTCATCTATTACGTGATGCATGAGGGAGTGTTGGTGGTATTTGGTGTATTACACAAACGCATGGTGCCGCTCAATCACCTGGTCGAACGAGAGGTTGTTTAGTGGCGTTGGCCGACGGGCATTAATCAAGGCTGGCAATGAAGAAAAACCAAAAACGTATTCAGCTATTATCGGATACAGAAGTTGAAGAGCTTTATTCACGACCCGAGTTTAACATCCATGAGCAACAGCTTTACTTCACGCTGACAGCTTCTGAACGGACGGCCCTGACGCAGTTCAGCAACACCAAAACTCGCATCTATTTCATCCTGCAACTGGGTTACTTCAAAGCCAGACAGCAATTTTTCAACTTCTCGCTGGATGAAGTCATTAGCGACGCCCTGTTCATCGTGAGCACTTATTATAGTGAATCGGCTGCGTGGTCGATCTCCGGGCGAATTTCCCGTGACTATGTGCGAGTTCAACGACAGACGATCCTTTCACTCTATGGCTATCGTAGCTGCACATCGAAATTCGCACCTGAAATTCAGGTTCATATGGAAGATATGCTGCGTCACTACCCTAAAGGCCACAGTGCTTTTCGACAGGCGTTGGCTTACTTTGATCACCAGAAGATTATCATCCCTTCCTATACCACGCTTCAGGATATTTTCAGCCAGGCGTTTGCTGCCGAAGATAAGCGGCTTTCGACCATTATCGAGTCGATACCATCATCGGTCAGTGATGAGTTGGCTGCATTAATTCACAGGGAGGATGGCATTACCGCACTGAATATCATTCGCGCCGACCAGAAAGATTTCCAGTACACGGCGGTCAAAACAGAAGTTGATAAAGCACAGCGTATCGAAAAGCTATACGTCTTCGCCAAAAAGTTTATCCCTTCGCTGAATCTGGCAAAAAATGCCGTACGCTATTATGCCGATCTTGCCGAGCAATATGCGGCTTCGCGTATGCCGATCTTGCCGAGCAATATGCGGCTTCGCGGCTACGGCGACTAAATAAGCCTCAGCAAACGCTTCACGCTTTATGCTTCATTTTCCATCGCTATCAGCAGATCATGGATAACCTGATCATCAGTTTCTGTTACCGCATGCGAACAATTATTGATGCAGGCAAAGTCCACGCTTCAACGGAACAAATGGAACACAGTTCCAAAGTCGTTACGGACTTCCCAAAGTTGGCTAAATTTCTGAAATGGTTCCCTGCCCGGAACTCAAACCTGACTCAGGAAGAACTGAACGCCATTGCCTATGGCATTCTGCCGAAAGAACAATTCTCTGTACTGGCTGAATTTCTGGATGGGGAGTCCTTCGATAAAAAAGCAGCTCTCTGGGAATATTACGCAAAATCCTCGCGGATATTCTCACTCTATCTCAGACCTATTTTCCTCACCGTTACGTTCGAGTACTTCAGGGAAAGTATTCATATCAGTAGCTTAATGGATGTATTGAAATCACATTACGCGAGTGGCAAGAGTCCGTCAAAGTTGGAAATTTGTGATGATCTGGGGTTAACCGTACCAAAAAGCATGGTGCGATATCTGAAACGGAAACCCACAGATACGCACCTGGACCCGTATCTGTTTGAGTTTTATGTGTACCAGAAGATCTATCACGAAATTGACAGGGGCAGGCTGTATTGCAATGACAGTGTGTCCTACTGTGATATCAATACCGACCTGATCGACGATTCTTTAGTAGACGACGCGGAAGCAATTGCTGCAGAGTTTGGCTATCCCAAGATTCCCATCTATTGTGATCAGCGCCTTGACGAGGCTCTTCAAGAACTCAATGACGCTTGGATACGTACGACAGACAATATTCAGGAGAATAAAAATCCAGGATTTAATATCCGAAAAACCCGGACAGGGCAACAACGCTGGAGCTTACTTTATGATAGTTCAGAGAAGCTGGACGATGCCTTCTTTAAAAGCCTGCCTAAAGCTGAAATAGCCAATATCGTAATGTTTATTGGTGACCGAATCGGCATGTGGGATAGCTTTACCCACATGAAGGACCGCTACACCAAACGGAAAAACCCTTTACCACTGGTGATAAACGCTTGCTTGCTTTCAGAAGCCTTTGGGTTTGGCGCTCTTAAAATGGCTGATATGTCGGATCTCGAATTGAACCAGTTACGCTCGATACGGGAGGATTTTGTTCGTGTTGATACCTTGTGTGCAGCAAATGATATTGTCAGCAACCATATTCACTCGCTGCCGATCTTTAGACAGTGGGAGGGTGTGCTGCCTAATTAATGTACTGGAGGAAGGTTGTGTGTGACAGGGAATCCGTAACGGCTCATTTTTGACCAAAATGCATTCCAGGATCCGGATGTGCAAACCAGTGCCCTTAACGTCAGCAACATCGATGCTCCCTGCTCCTTCCAGCGCATTCCTGAACGGCACATTCTCTGTTTCACCAATGTTTTACAGCCTGCTTCAGTCACTCCCGAACCTATCGGCAAGTTCTGCTCTCTCGCTTGCGGATAAATCATCTGATGCCAATGATTTTTGAAATACGTTCTGGCACTGATTAACTTTTCCAGAGACGCAGTACGGTTGTTGCCTGGCTTTGCACTATCAAGCTCTTCCTGAAGTCTTTTGGCTGCACCCTTTTCATGTTTCAAGTCGTGTAGTTTCTGCTTCAACCATGCATGCCTCTCCTGTGATGCTTTTTTGCCGGGATAAAGAGCCTCAGCAGCCCCGGCAACATATTCAGAGACATGGTAAAAGTCCAGCACCTGCACGGTTGTAAAGGGCTCTAAAAAAGTCCAGTTATCCGCTGCTCCGTCAGCAATTCCCACATAAACTGCATCAGGATATCGCGCTTTAACCTTGTTGATTTCTCTTGAAAATCTGCTTTTAAAGGTTCCCTTGCCGTATTCTGGTGCCTCTGCACAATAGATGGTATGGAGCCGCTCCCCTTCGTCATCATAAAGGCTTATCGTGCCACACATGGCTTCACGATAGCCTTCGTAATAAAGAAGGTTGGCTCCATCAAGGCCGATGCCTATTGTTTTTACTGCCTTAGGCAAATCGGGTATGTCGTATGCCCATTTTTCTTCTTTTGCCTGAGCGATGCTTGCTACGACATCAGCCAGATCTCTAAGCGTCGAACGACTACTCTTGCGGCCATGGTTTTGTAGTAAGTCTTCTTCTACCTGGGGAGCAGCCATTTGTGCATATTTCCAACTGACGAGCCGGGCAAAAGCAGGAGTCGAGTTGACAATGATTCGCGCATTCTGATCCAGGGGACAAAAGGTTTCACCACCCTGACTGCTTTGATATACATAGCGTGCCAACTTAGCGGAACCCCATGAAGTTTCATACACTTTGGGTTCTTTTTTGTGCTTGCTGCTCATGGTAATCCCGCCTACTTTTATAGGCGAACCATCGGTGTCCATGGCTTCAAGCTGTTTTTCTACCCCAAGCACGCCTGCTTCGTTGAGGCTACCCTGAAGAGCAGTCTCAAAGTCAAGCATTGAGTCACCATGCTGGATGGTAATCAGGATCTGCGTTTCGTTGTTTTCTGAAGAGATAACTTGAGCGGGCATATGGTGAAGGCTGTAAGATTTTCAATATCTTAAAATAGACAGAAAATGTTGTTTCTTCCTACATTAATTACCGCTTACACCCAATATAAGTGTTCATAAGATATAAAGGCCAGTGAGAATCGTTAGCGTTCGCAACGCTACCACTATCGTTGACTTAAAGCAAAAAAGATCGGAAAGTCGCTATATCTCTACGGTGATTGCTAGCCTTGCGATCTGTTTTTGGTATGCTCCGCAGAATGAAGAAGTACATAGGTCAGGCTTTAAAACTTCTTCGATGGGTGATACTAAGGCACCACTTTCCTGGTCGCATCCGGCTTACATACAAATCAGGAATCTTTCCTCAGTTGCTCAGTTATAAGTCAACTGATGTTGAGAAGATTCTGGCGAATATGCCTGCATTTAAAAACTATAAAATTAAAAACTCAACCAACAGCATTGTCATTGAATATGATGCGTCGGTCATCAGGCCGGAGTGGATTAATGCGATGTTTTCTGAATCGGACACAGAAGCAAAAAAGGCTTGTTATGAGGTTGCCCGGCAACTGAAATCAGAAGGGTTAAGCAATGAGTAATGACTCAAAATATAAGCAGGACAAAACTCCTCATTGGCATAATGAGCAACCTCCTCCTTGTATGGGCTGCCAACATTCTGGTCATGAGCGTTACGCTGATGAATATATGCGACATGCGCCACCCCCGCCTTATTTTGGGCATCCTTATTATCAGTACCCACATCCGGGCATGATGCCTCCTTCTCCATATCCTTCTGAGGCACAGTCACAGCAGAAGCCACAACAACAAGCAGCCAGCCCCCTGACTGATCAGGCGCAAAGCATGGTTGAAGGTGCTTTGGGCGAAGACGCGGGTATTTTTTTAAAGAACTGCTTGGCACCCTTGGCATGGATGATAGAGAGTTCTGGAAAGGGGCTGTGATTGGAGCCGCGGCAACGCTATTGCTCAGTAATAACAATATCCGTGACAAATTACCTGACCTTCTGTCGGGCATTGATAGTATGACGCAAAGGCGTTCTTCTGACGCGGAAGGTGCCTCTGAAAACGACAGTGATGACTGATGTATTCAGCTTAATAAGTTTATAAAGCCTGAACACCGATCGTGTATCAAACTGGAGAATAAAAATGAATGATAACCGTTTTTGGCAAGGCGCAATGGTAGGGGCTGCGGCTGCATTTTTACTCAGTAATGAAAAAGTGCGTAGCAAGTTGTCAGACCTGATCTCCGGTACGGGTGGTATGGTAAAAAGCGGCAGTTCAGTTGTTAAACAGACTGCGAGTCAGACTGCAGAGGCTGTCAAAGAAAATGTTGCTACCGGCGGTGAAATTTTCCGCGATACCTATGCAGCCGGTAAACAGGGTTTTCAGGAATCGGTTGAACGACACAGTCAGATGAAGGATGAGTTTGATAAAGGTAACGAAGAAGGGCTGATACCCACTCAGGAGAAACCTGCTCAGACTGAGTAATGCTGATGAGTAATTCAAACAAGAAGCTAACCCGAATATTTCATAAAAGGAGGCAAGTTCCGCCCAATCACTTGATATAATTGGGTCGACCAAAAGAAAGCTTCGGAAGAAGCAAACCGGAACTTGCCATGCCCAAATCTACACAAGAACAGCTTCGTTTTCATCCCTCAAATGGAAAAACCATCCGGGCAGACTTCAATGGTGGGGAGTTATCTTCTGACTTTGGCACTCTGCTGCTACGGGAAACCATTCTGCAGAGCGGTCTTATCTGCAAAATGACTGATGCCATCAATGACAGACGCCATCAATCCTATATCGACCACTCCCTGAAAGAACTTCTGGTTCAGCGGGTTCTGCAAATGGCCTGCGGCTATGAAGATGCCAACGACAGTAACCGTTTGCGTAAAGACCCTATGTTCAAACTGGCCACTGGTCGCAATCCGTTGGACAGCGATAACCATCTCGCATCAGCGCCCACTTTTACCCGGCTGGGACAATCTATGACCCGCTCCGACATTTACAGGATGGCTGAAGCATTTGTGCATCACTTTATCAGCAGTTACAAGCTGCCACCCCCGGTGATCGTTATCGATCTTGATCATACACCGGCCATTACTCATGGTGGCCAGCAGATGAACCTGTTTAATGCCAAATATCAGGACTACTGCTACTTGCCCCTGATGATTTTTGAGGGACTCAGCGGCAAGCTGATTACGGCGATTCTTCGTCCGGGGAAAACCCCAACGGGCAAGGAAAATGCAGCCATTCTCGAACGGGTCATTCGGCTGCTTCGGAAAAAGTGGCCGAAAACCCATCTACTGGTTCGGGGAGACAGCCACTTCGCTCAACCAGAGTTAATGTGGGTGGTTCAGAATGCCCCTCATTCGGATTATGTCTTGGGCAAAGGTGCAGGCCACAAAACGGCTTTGCGGCCAAAAGCCAAAGAGTTGTTGGATGAAGCGCGTCAAGCTCTGAAGGTCAAGACTGAGCTGGCAAGACTGAACAACATGCCAGAACCTGATCGGCTCAGACTTTACGGGGAAGCAGAATACCAGGCCAAGAGCTGGAAAGGTCTCGATACCCGGATAATTTACAAGGCGGAGGTCAACCAAAAAGGCGACAACCCTCGTTTCATTGTGACGTCGATGAAGGAAGCTTCTCCAGAGGTAATTTATGAAGAGCTTTACTGTCCAAGAGGACAGGATGAGAACTTCATCAAACATCTGAAAAGTGATCTGTCCGGCGACAGATTGTCCGATCAGGGCTTTTTGGCTAACCATTTGAGAATGTTTTATGCCTGTGCCGCTTATGTTTTGCACTATGAGTTAAGAACCAAGACTTTGAAAGGTACGGAGCTGGAAAAAGCGCAGCCATCAACGGTGATCATGAAGCTCTGTAAAGTTGCAGTCAAAGTGGTTGAATATAAAGACCGAATTAAACTTCATCTGCCACGTAGCTGCCCATTCAAGAGGCTTTTGCAGCATGTGACAGAAGTCTTTTACCAGATGCCGATACTTCGACCGGGGTAGCAACTTTCATAAGACTCAATCAAGGTACATAGCAACCAGATGAAAGAGCCTTGGGGCTTTCCGTTATCCTGAAATAGCAGGATTCGTTGATTAGCGTCTAATCTGTAAGCAAGTATGGGCTGCAATGTCTTTCACATGGTTAACAGAGCAACAGGCTTGCGGAAAAGTCCAAAATTAAGAGGATGGGATGGTAGTTGCTGCTTGTTTATGAAATATCCGGGCTAAGCACTGCCAGTCGAGCGATGATCGCGGGTGCCATGGTCGGTGGAGGTGCATCCATTGCAAGACACTGGCAGGCTTACAAACAGGGTGAACTGGAATCCGGCGTCCTTGTGGCTGACGCTGCTAGATCGGCTTTGCAGGTAGGCGCTGTGAGTGGTGCAACCAATTATGTTGCTGAGAAAATGGCAGGTCGCCCAGTGTTGTCAATGCTGACAGTGCTGAGTGCAGGTGCGGCTGGATTCTATTTGCTGGATCAACTTCTGGATAACAAACACAATGACCAGACATAACCCGCCTCCCGGCTATCCATATGGTTACAGTCCGTATCCTCAAGTTCCTGTAGCGCCACAGTTGGCTTCAGCAGGCGTGGTAGAGGGAGACACTTCAGCTGAAGCTTCAACCTATCAGAAACAAAACAGTAAAACCCATTTTGTGATGGGGCTGGCAGCAGGAGCTGCGGTGGCTTACTTACTAAGTAATACTCGATGCTGCAGTTTTTGATATTTGAGGGAGAGCAGGAAATGGCAGGGTGGCATAAGAGCAGACTACTACTGCAGCTCCGAATTCAAGCCTTGCGAGATTCCATCATAGCCACAGCAGCAGGTTGGAGGTAAGATCTCATAGGAACTTAATAACCGTCAAGTGTCGTATCTTGCTAATTCGCCCATTACCCGTTGTCACTGCCTTTCTGGATGCTTTGAATGATTCGCTCAAGTCCATCAATTCCTCTGCGCAGTTGAGTAGATCCCAGAAAGTGGCACTGGGCGTTTTTATCATGGGAATCGTGGTAACTAAAACTATTAACTGGGCTGCTTTTGAGCGCAGAAGCTTAGGCAGATTCAAAGCGACCCGTCTGTGCTGGATGTTTTATCAAGCAGAAATTGCATGGCAAAGCCTGCTACAGGCCAGCGTCAGAAATATTCTTCTACGCTATGGAATACAAAGTGGAACCCTTGCTATCGACGATACAGGAAAAAAGCGCACTAAAAGGACTTCAAAAATCGACGGTGCCCATAAGATAAAAGACAAATCAACAGGTGGTTATTTTAATGGGCAGGAACTGGTGTTTATGGTGCTCGTTACTGAAGTAGCTACCTTTCCAGTAGGGTTTCGCTTTTATATTCCTGACCCTGAGTTATCTGCATGGAGGAAGAAAGACAAGGCGCTCAGGAAGCAAGGCATTCAGAAAAAAGAACGACCGAACCGTCCTGAGCCAGATCATGTTCGTTACCCCACCATGCAGTCGTTGACGCTGGTTATGCTGCAAGAATTTGTTGATTCGTTTCCCAACATTACGATCAAAGCAATTCTCGCTGATGCACTGTATGGCACAGGAGACTTTATGGATAAGGCTGCGGAAATAACAGGCGGAGCCCAGGTTGTCAGCCAACTGCGCTCGAATCAGAAAGTATCCAACCGAAACCACTCGGAAGCGACTCTCAAAGCTTACTTTTCGCGCCAGAAAGGCGCTGAAACTCAACTCATAATACGCGGTGGCAAAGAAGAGCAGGTCACGATGCTGGCTGCTCGGCTGTATGTTAAGGCTCATGGGAAAAGACGTTTTGTTATTGCCCTGAAGTATGAGGGTGAAGAGGATTATCGCTATCTGGTGGCTTCAGATATGTCATGGCGGCATACCGACATAGCCAGGATTTACACCTTGAGGTGGTTGGTCGAGGTTTTCATTCAAGACTGGAAAGCTCATTGTGGCTGGAACAGGTTGAGCAAACAGCAAGGTGCTGACGGATCGCAGCGCGGCGTGATCCTGAGCCTGCTGTGCGAACACATGCTGTTACTGCACCCTGAGCAATTCGTCCTACTGAAAAACAAACAGGCCGGAATGCCCGCAGGCTGTCTGATCGAACGCCTCAATGCAGAAGCCTTGCTTGCTACGGTGAAATCAGTGGTTGAATCGGAAGATCCAGATACCGAGCTTAAGGCTCTGGCCTTAGCCTTAGAGCATACTTTGCCCAAGCGGGAGTCGAGCAGGCATATGGCTGGTAGAGACCTGGGAGAACAAAAGGCAACTGACTCACTCAAAGCACACGCCCGGAAGTTTAAACTTTTAGATGCAGCTTAGAATCGAGATAAATACGTTACTTGTTTAGGTAAAACTGCAGCATCGAGTAATAAGAAATTTAAAGAAAGTGTTGCTGCAACCGGATCAAAAGCCTGGTCAGCAGTACGGGGGGAAGTTGAAGAACTAAAAGAGCGTCTTGAGGATACTCAGGCCGAGCTGGAGTACTATCGTAATTTGCACAAAGGCGAAGAATGAGCGGAGTTGAGGTTAAACATCACCTCCCCGGTCGCATTCGTTTTAAAGTGTCTGCTTTACGACAGTTTCCTGGCACAGGTGCATGGATCAAAAAGAGTCTGTTCTGTATTCAGGGCTTACACGACATTCGAGTCAATGAATTATCTTGCTTCATTGTCGTTCAGTATGACGCTCAGCTACTAACACCTGAAACTCTTACTGTCCGGCTGGTTCAGCTAGACCTGCAACAGGCAGAAACTGCTGGGGCAGAACACGAATTAACCCGTGGTGATGTTGTCATGAACGTCATCGGAACGCTGGCTGCTGCCATGCTCCCTGATAAATGGGGAGCATTGACAACCACTGGTTTAATCACACCAACCTTACTGGATGGTGTTTCAGACCTGAAAGAAGGGCGAATCACTGTTGCTGTTCTGGATGCTATAGCAGTTGGACTCTCGACCTGGCGCAGAGACTACAGAACTGCCATGATGACCCAGACTTTGATCAGTCTTGGCGAGTACATGGAGCAAAAGACCTGCCGTAATAGTGATCGGCTATTGGCCGATTTGATGCGCCCAAAAGACAGTGAAGTCTGGAGAGTTAACTCTGATGGTTCCTGTGAATCGGTTTATTCCAGTCAGCTGGCAACAGGCGATTTGATTGAGTTATCTCCGGGGGCAGCGATACCAGCTGATGGCATAGTCATGTCGGGCACAGCACTTATTAACCAGTCCTCCCTTACTGGCGAGAATGTCCCTGTTCCCCGGGATGAAAAGGCCTGGGTCTATGCCGGTACCAGTGTTCAGGAGGGAACCATCAGGGTACGCGTTGAAAAAAACGGGTAGTGAATCGACTACCGCCAAAATTGCCAAACTGATTTATGACTCCCTGAGTGAAAAGAGTGAAACTCAACAGGTAACTCATAACATGGCGCAGCGGCGGATTAGAATCACACTGACGATAGGCGCGGCTGTTTTTGCTTTAACTCAGGATATCAGTCGCGTGGCGTCAGTTTTTCTGGTGGATTATTCATGCGCACTGAAGCTCAGTACGCCAGTAACATTCAAGTCTATTATGTATCGTGCCGCCCAAAATGGCATTCTGCTGAAAGGTGGTCGTTCTATTGAAAAGCTGGCAAATATTGATATCTGCGTTTTTGATAAAACCGGAACCCTCACCTACAGAGATATGGAAGTCACTGATGTTGTGTCTTTATGTCAAAATAACTCTGGACGTGATCTTCTTGCCCTTGCGGCATCTGTAGAAGAACACAGTAGTCATCCTCTGTCTCAGGCCATTGTCAATGCGGTGAGACATCATCAGCTGCCACATATTGAACATGGAGAAGTGGAATACATTATTCTCACGGTTTGAAGACCAGTCTGAACGATCATTGTCTTGTGATGGGCAGTCGGCACTTTCTTGAGGTTTATGAAGCAGTGAATTTTTCAGCCTTTGAGGATGAAATCGTTAAGTATGAACAGATGGGACGTCATCTGATCTTTATTTCGCATCAGAAACAGCTTATCGGAATGATCGGCTTAAGGGATCATCTTCGGGAGGATGTAGTAGAGACACTCAGCCAGCTGCGTAAACTGGGGATAAAGGAACTGATAATGATCTCCGGAGACCAGACTTGTAAGGCAAACCGTTTAGCTGATGAGTTACAGCTGGATAAAGTTTTTGCCGAAGCGACACCCGACAGTAAGTCGGTAATTATCGAAGGGCTAAAACAGTCTGGAAAAACGGTTCTGTTTGTAGGGGATGGGGTTAATGATACGCCTGCTCTTTCCATGGCTGATGTCGGGATTGCTATGTGCGATGGCACAGAGCTGGCTCGACAAACTGCAGACGTCGTACTGTTAAAAGACAGCCTTCTGAGTGTGGCAGAAACAGTGAAACTGGCGAACATTGCATGGCTACGATTAATAGCAATATCAAACTGACTGAGTATATAAACAGTGGAATTATGCTGTCGGCAGCAATGGGCTGGCTTAGCCCGGCCGCGAGTGCCCTGTTGCATAATGGAACCACGCTGGCAATTCTTAGTCGTTCAGCGGCTCTGAAAAATCGAGTTCTTATTGATAAATCGTAATAATGAGTCTGACAGCAATCATTCCGTCCTAAAGCATTTATAGTTAATGGACGCCGACATTATTGTGGGGAATCAACTACGCTGTGATTTACAGGCAAGATCTGTCAATCAATCAGGAGGCAAATGATGGCTGACAATAAAGTACTTGTTATCACAGGTGGCTCCAGTGGCATAGGCGCTGAAACCGCCCGTCATGCAGTTAATGTTGGCTGGCAGGTTGTCATTGCCGGTCGTCGTCTTGAAGCATTGCAGGCATTAAGTGATGAGCTGGGGGGCAGGGAAAAAGCGTACCCTGTCGTTTGTGATGTTGCTTCCTGGGACGATCAGCAGAAGCTGATGCAGGTTGCCAGAGAACACTTTGGTTGTATAGATGCTGTCTTTGCCAATGCAGGTATTGGCGGTACGCCCGGCGGATTCAGTGGTGCAGATCCTTTGCAGTGGAAGGATATGTTGCTCACCAATGTGTATGGTGTTGGCTTGACCCTGCGGGCCAGCCTTGATGATCTCAGAAAAAACAAAGGACATGTTGTGCTGATGAGTTCAGCAGCAGGTCGCCTGCATCTGGCGGGTTCGATGTACGGTGCCAGTAAGTGGGCTGTCACTGCTATTGGTCACAATTTGCGGGAAGAATTAAAAGGGACGGGTGTCAGAACCACCATTATTGAACCCGGTGTGGTAGATACGCCCTTTTTTGATGAGTCAAAGCCGCATGGTTTGAAAGCTGAAGATATTGCCCGTTCTGTGGTATTTGCCCTGTCTCAGCCGGATGGCGTAAACCTGCATGAGATGACGATTTATCCCACCGAAAGCGCATTTTGAGAGCAGGGAGCCGACAAGGCTCCCGCTATCTGAGCAGAAGAGACATTAGCCGAGAAATGCCTTATACGCTTTATTGTTGGTTTCTTCACAGTAGTGATAACCAATTTCATCAAGAAAACCACTGACGTGTATTCGTTCTTCTGGAGGTACATCCAGTCCGACAGCAACACGACCGTAAGCTGCACCATGATTGCGATAATGGAACATGCTGATGTTCCAACGTTTACCTAACTTGTTCAGAAAGTTCAGAAGAGCACCCGGGCGTTCGGGAAATTCAAAGCTATAGACCACTTCATTTTCAACGGCATTACTGTGTCCGCCCACCATATGACGAACGTGTAATTTTGCCATTTCATTATCGGTAAGGTTTTCAACCGGATAACCTTTGTCGCGTAATTCGTTGATAAGGTTATCGATAGGCATCTGGTCAGGATGTACCTGAACACCGACAAATATACTGGCATTGATAGGGTCGTGATAACGATAGTTAAACTCGGTGACGTTTCGTTTACCCAGTGTTTCGCAGAAGGTTTTAAAGCTTCCCGGGCGTTCAGGAATAGTGACTGAGATAATCGCTTCACGCTTTTCGCCCAGCTCGGCCCGTTCTGACACATAGCGAAGGCGGTCGAAATTAACATTGGCACCTGAGTCAATGGCCATTAATGTCTGCTGTTGAACACCTTCCAGCTCAACGTATTTTTTCAACCCGGCAACGGCGGTTGCACCGGCTGTTTCACAGATCGAACGGGTGTCATCGAAGATGTCTTTGATGGCCGCGCAGATTTCATCGGCGCTGACGGTAATTACCTGATCAATGTGCTCTCTGCACAGTTTGAAGGTTTCCTCGCCAATTTGTGCCACAGCTATACCATCAGCAAAGATTCCGACGTGGGGTAACACCACTCGTTCGCCAGCTTCCAGCGCGGCTTTCAGGCAAGCGGATTCTTCATATTCAACCCCAATGACCTTAATGTCAGGGCGCAGATACTTGATGTAGGTGGCAATACCGGCAGCCAGACCGCCACCGCCTACGGGAACAAACACGGCGTCCAGAGGGCCGGTATGCTGGCGCAGGATTTCCATACCAATGGTGCCCTGTCCGGCGATGGTGTCAGGGTCATCGTAAGGGTGGATAAAGGTGTAGCCATGTTGCTCAACCAGCTCCAGTGCGTGCTGCAATGCCTGGTCAAAAGCATCGCCGTGCAGAATGACTCTGGCGCCTCTCGCCTTGCAGGATCGAACCTTTATTTCCGGGGTGGTGGTGGGCATAACAATAATGGCCTCAATGCCCAGTTTTTTGGCCGCCAGTGCCACCCCCTGAGCATGGTTACCTGCTGAGGCAGCAATAACACCACGATTTTTTTCTTCAATACTGAGCTGGGCGATTTTGTTGTAGGCCCCACGAATTTTGAAAGAAAACACAGGCTGCAGGTCTTCCCGTTTAAGGAGGACGTTGTTGTCCAGTCGCTCGCTCAGAAACGGCGCTGGATGGACAGGCGTTTCCACCGCGACATCGTAGACCCTGGCTTCCAGAATCTTTCTTATATAGTGGTGAGGCATTTTGTTCTGCTATTTATACTGACTTTTTTTGGATTTTCATTACTTTTCGGCATTCTAAAGGAAATCAGCCGGAATTGAGTAGTATAATTCTTATTTTCCCCGTGTCTCATGCTGTTAAGGTAACGTAATGACTCAGGACGAACTGAAGAAAGCAACGGCTGAAGCTGCCCTGGAACGTATTCTTCCGCATCTGGAAGAGGACATGATCATTGGTATTGGTACAGGCTCTACCGCCAACTTCTTTATTGATGCTCTGGCAGAACACAAAGCGAAGTTTGACGGCTGTGTTGCCAGCTCTGAAGCCTCAGCTGATCGCCTGAAAGGTCACGGCATTCCTGTTTATGACCTCAACAGTGTTTCCAGCCTTCGTTTTTACATCGATGGTGCTGATGAAGCCAATGAACACCTGCACCTGATCAAAGGTGGTGGTGCTGCACTGACTCGCGAAAAGATTGTTGCTGCCGTTTCCGAGGAGTTTATCTGCATCGCTGATGGCAGCAAGAAGGTTGATGTACTTGGACAGTTCCCGCTGCCGGTTGAAGTGATTCCGATGGCACGCAGTTATGTGGCTCGCGAGTTGGTTAAGCTGGGTGGTGATCCGGTTTATCGTGAAGGTGTGCTCACCGATAATGGCAATGTCATTCTGGACGTCTGGAATATGCAGATTACCGACGCTGTTGCCACGGAAGATAAAATTAACCAGATTGTGGGTGTGGTCACTAATGGTTTGTTTGCTGCACGCGCTGCCAATGTGTTGTTATTGGGTACTGAAGAAGGTGTAGAAACCATTACGGTTTAATCATCATAAACGGCTGGTTAAATCGGCCGTTTTTTCAATCTTGTTGTGTGACTGAAATCAGAAGACGCTGGCAAAGAAAAAGTGCAGGGCGGCAATCACACTGCCGAATGAAAGAGATAAGATGACGAGTTCATTAAGTTCAAGATTGTACTTCTCTTTTTTCATGTCCATAGTACTTCTCCCTCTACGACAAGCTTGCGGCGTTGAGCGGTTCTGTTTTAGTTAGTTTCCTCTTTTAAAGCCTGTTTCAATTTATTTTTCCTTATACATCAATAAGTTTAGCGCTTTCAGGATACTTCTCCTTTAGACATTGGTCGATGATTCAACCTGCGTCATATAAAAAGAACACATAGTTGCTGATCTGACTGTAAAAAATTATTAATATAGCGAGTGGTAAGCACCAGGGATTTTAAAATAACAAAACGAAATCATCCTTTTGGAAGGGGCGTCAACACGATGAAGAATAATAAAAAAACACTATTAAGCCTTGCAGCATCCATGCTGTTTGCAGGCAGTATTCAGGTGGCTCAGGCTGCTGACATCATCAAAATAGCTTTGGCGGGGCCTGTTACCGGGCCGGTTGCCCAGTATGGTGATATGCAGTTTACCGGTGCCAAAATGGCTATTGAGCAAATCAATAAGGCAGGCGGTGTCAATGGTAAACAATTACAAGCAGTCGTTTATGATGATGCCTGTGATCCTAAGCAGGCTGTCGCCGTAGCCAACAAAATTGTGAATGATGCTGTGAAGTTTGTTGTAGGGCATTTGTGTTCATCCTCTACTCAGCCCGCCTCTGACATTTATGAAGACGAGGGCGTGCTGATGATTACTGCGGCTTCCACCAGTCCGGATATCACCAGTCGCGGCTATAAACTGATTTTCCGCACCATTGGTCTTGATAGCTTACAAGGGCCCACAGCAGGCAATTATATTGTCAACAAAGTCAAGCCAAAGAAAATGGCAGTGGTTCATGACAAACAGCAGTACGGTGAAGGCATTGCAAGAGCCGTTAAAAAAGTTGTAGAAGATGCGGGCATTGATGTTGCCGTGTTTGAAGGTGTGACCTCTGGTGACAAGGATTTCTCTGCGTTGATCGCCAAACTCAAGAAAGAGAATGTAGAGTTTGTTTATTACGGTGGCTATCACCCTGAGCTGGGATTAATCCTGAGACAGAGTGCAGAGAAGGGTTTGAAAGTACCTTTCATGGGACCTGAAGGTGTCGGTAATAAAGATATCTCTGCGATTGCGGGGGCCGCTTCAGAAGGTCTGCTGGTGACACTGCCCAAGAGTTTTGACCAGGACCCGGCCAATGCCAAACTGGTTGAAGCGATCAAAGCCAAGGGTGATGACGCGTCAGGCCCCTTTGTATTTCCGGCTTACTCCGCGGTTCAGGTCATGGCTGATGGCATGAAGCTGACCAAAAATGAAGACCCTGAAGATGTTGCAGATATTCTCCGCAGAAATGTATTTGCAACGCCTACCGGTCAGTTGGCGTTTGATGGCAGTGGTGACCTGAGAGACTTTAGCTTTGTCGTCTATGAGTGGCATGCAGATGGTACAAAAACGGCACTGGATTAATAGCTATACCTCAACATAAGACATTGATTGTCTAATAAAAATAAGAAGTACAGAGCCTGATAACAGCGTTCGTTGTTATCAGGCTCTGGGGGTTCAATAATGACAGACGCTCTTTACTACTTTATCCAGCAACTTCTCAATGGGTTGACGGTCGGCAGCACCTACGCTCTGATCGCCATCGGTTATACAATGGTCTACGGCATCATTGGCATGATCAATTTTGCTCACGGCGAGATCTACATGATTGGCAGTTATATTGCCTTTATTGTGCTTGCCGCTCTCGCCATGATGGGCATCGACAGTGTCGTTTTGATGCTGACCGCTGCTTTTATTATCAGCATCATTATCACCAGCTCTTATGGGTTTGCTGTGGAAAGGGTCGCCTATCGTCCCCTGAGAAACAGCAACCGGCTCATTGCTCTCATTTCCGCTATTGGTATGTCTATTTTCCTCCAAAACTATGTTCGTTTGGCGCAGGACTCCAGAGATATTGCCATGCCGGGAATGATTAATGGTGGGTGGGTTTTTGGGCCAGACGACGGCTTTAATGCAACGTTGTCGTATATGCAGGTCATCATTTTCATTGTTACTTTTGTATCGATGACGCTTTTAACACTGTTTATATCCCGTTCTCGCATGGGTAGAGCCTGCCGCGCCTGTGCAGAAGACCTTGGCATGACAGGGCTGCTGGGCATTAATACCAACCAGATTATCTCCCTGACTTTTGTTATTGGTGCGGCACTGGCTGCTGTGGCTGGTGTTCTTCTGGGCATGTATTACGGCGTTGTTAATCCCTACATTGGTTTTATGGCGGGGTTAAAAGCGTTTACAGCGGCAGTGCTGGGCGGTATTGGCAGTATTCCCGGAGCGGTACTGGGAGGGCTGATACTGGGTGTGACGGAGGCGATGACTGCGGGCTATTTCAGTACTGAGTATAAAGACGCCGTAGCATTCAGTCTTTTGGTGTTGATCCTGTTGTTTCGGCCTACAGGTATCCTCGGTAAGCCGGAGGTTGAAAAAGTATGAAAACACTTCGCTGGACTCCGGCTGTTTTATCGTCCGTTGTTTTAATCATTCTTGCCAGCCTGATGCTGGGTGTGCAGCTTCAGTCGGACGGCATGATTCTGCGTGTTAAAGGGGTGGAAACCTCCGTCTATTTAACCATTGCCATCGCTTCCGCAGTCGTTTTTTTCTTTCAGCTATTTAGAGACTGGCTGGATCGGGGTTTTAAATCGTTAAAGGAAAAGTTGCCTTCTGTTCCTGCTCATAGGGAAAAGCCGGCTTATTTTATTCAGGCTCGAAGGCTGGCTATCTGTTTTGCGATTGCTGCCTTACTGGTATGGCCGTTTTATGCCTCAAGAGGTGCTATTGATCTTGCAACTCTGACGCTGATTTACGTCATGCTTGGTCTCGGGTTGAATGTTGTTGTGGGTCTGGCGGGGCTGTTGGATTTAGGTTATGTCGGTTTTTATGCCGTAGGCGCTTATGGTTACGCCCTGTTAAATCAGTATTTCGGTGTGGATTTCTGGACCGGGCTGTTAGCCGGAGGACTTCTGGCTGCGTTTTTCGGTTTTATTCTTGGTTTTCCGGTGTTGCGCTTGCGGGGTGATTACCTTGCCATTGTCACACTGGGATTTGGCGAGATTATTCGTATTTTGCTGAACAACTGGACGGAATTAACCAACGGTCCTAACGGTATTTCCCAGATTCCCAAGCCGACGCTGTTTGGTCTGGAGTTTAACCGGCGCGCCAAAGAGGGCACAGCCTTTCATGAATTCTTTGGTATTGAATACAGTGGCGTCTATAAGGTGATCTTTCTTTATATTCTTGCCTTATTACTGGTTTTTGCCACCTTGTTTGTGATTAATCGCTTGCTCAGAATGCCCATTGGCAGAGCCTGGGAAGCGTTAAGGGAAGATGATATTGCCTGCCGCTCTCTGGGCTTAAACCCTACGGCCATTAAACTGTCCGCTTTTACCATTGGTGCCACTTTTGCCGGTTTTGCCGGTACGTTCTTTGCTGCACGACAGGGCTTTATTAGTCCTGAGTCGTTTACCTTTATTGAGTCGGCCATCATCCTCGCCATTGTGGTGCTTGGGGGAATGGGCTCTCAGTTGGGAGTGATTCTTGCGGCCGTGATCATGACCATGCTGCCGGAACTGGCCAGAGAGTTTCAGGAATACCGGATGTTAATGTTTGGTTTGATGATGGTGTGCATGATGATCTGGCGCCCCGAAGGGTTGTTGCCGATGAAGCGCCCTCATCTGACGTTAAAAAACAAACATAAAACTTCTGAAGGTCAGGTTGTTGAAGCAGGAGCATCTTCATGAGCGAATGGTTACTGGAAGCTGATGATCTGAGTATGCGCTTTGGTGGCTTGCTGGCGGTGGATCAGGTGGCTTTAAAAGTACGACTGGGAGAGATCGTTTCGATTATCGGGCCAAACGGTGCCGGTAAAACAACGGTCTTTAATTGTCTGACCGGTTTTTATAAACCCACCGGCGGCGTGGTTCGCTTTAAGGGCAAAGCTATTCAGCATCTGCCCGGCTTTAAAATATCCAGGCTGGGGCTGGTTCGGACTTTTCAGAATGTACGTCTGTTTAAAAGCATGACGGTACTGGAAAACTTACTGGTGGCTCAGCACCGTCACCTGAATACCAATCTGTTATCCGGTTTGTTTAAAACACCCGCTTTTCGGCGAAGTGAGCGGAAGGCGTTGGAACAGTCTGAATATTGGTTAAATAAAGTCGGGTTATCGGAGTTTGCTAATCGCGAGGCAGGTAACCTTGCCTATGGGCAGCAACGCAGGCTGGAGATTGCCCGCTGCATGGTGACCCGGCCTGAACTGCTGATGCTCGATGAACCGGCTGCCGGACTTAATCCGAATGAAACGGCTGAACTGGATCAGCTGATTTCAGATCTGCGCGCCAATCACAATGTTTCGGTGTTGCTGATAGAACACGATATGAAGCTGGTGATGGACATATCCGATCGAATTTATGTGATTAATCAGGGGCGGCCATTGGCTTCCGGCGTGCCGGACAGTGTTCGCAGTCATCCGGAAGTGATCAAGGCGTATCTGGGAGAGTCCTGAACCATGGCAAATGATGTCATCGAGACGTTAATGGGTAAGCCTTTGCTGAGTGTGAACAAGGTATCCACTTTTTATGGCAAGGTGCAGGCACTGGATGAGGTCAGTGTCGATATTTATCCCGGCGAAATTGTCACCCTGATTGGTGCCAATGGTGCAGGCAAAACATCATTGTTAATGACCATCTGTGGTGAGCCACGGGCGAGTTCGGGCAGCATTCATTATGATGGTCAGTTGATTACCGATAAGCCAACCTCTGAAATTATGCGCTCGGGGCTGGCTCTGGTTCCCGAAGGCCGGCGTATTTTTTCTCGCCTGACGGTTGAAGAAAATCTGACCATGGGCGGTTTTTTTGTCGAAGGAGAAGCCTTTCAGCGTAACCTCGATCATGTTTTACAGTTGTTTCCCCGATTAAAAGAGCGCATGAAACAACGGGGAGGCACGATGTCCGGTGGTGAGCAGCAGATGCTGGCCATCGCCAGAGGCTTGATGAGTTCGCCGCGGCTGTTATTGCTGGATGAGCCTTCCCTGGGACTGGCTCCCATTATCATTCAGCAGATTTTCGAGATCATTGAAAAGCTGCGCAGTGACGGTGTCACCATCTTTCTGGTTGAACAAAACGCTAATCAGGCTTTAAAACTGGCTGATCGTGGTTATGTTCTGGAAAACGGCCGCATTGTTCTTCAGGATCAGGGAAGTGTCCTGTTGACCAACGAAGCGGTTCAGGAAGCCTATCTAGGAGGCTGACCGAGAATAGCGCCCGTAGCGAGGATGGCAGAAAATTGAGGATGAAAAGTCGGTTTTGTGAGGAGAATAGCAAGCTATTTGACGAACAGAAGCGACTTTTCAGACCAATTTACTGTCACCGCACGACTGCATGGATGCAGGAGTTAGTGCAACGCAGGAGCAGTTGCCGGTACGGCAGTCTATTCTCGGACAGCCTCCTTAGTGCCTGATTTGTCAAATGAGTGACGTTGCGTTGTTTTGCTCTCGCCCTTTAATGGTCGATACCTACCACTGATCGGTTGGTATCGACTTCCTGCCCCTCTCTTTTTTCTGAAATTCAACCGACAGGCCGTGAATACAGGCAATAACGACCTCTTGACTGGTTCACGAACCTTTTGAACTGCTTCCTATAATTTCAACTGATTAGGTAGTACGAGGTAAGCAGTATGAAACCTTCGAATGATCAATTGAGCCGTCAGGAAATAATCCTGTTGTCTCTTTCTTTTTTGGCCCTGGGACTGTCTTTATTTTACTTTGCACAAAGCCTCTTTTTCGGGTTCTGAGAGGCTGCAGCACCGCTAAAACTTTCATTGGCGGAGGCGATTGAATAAAGGACAAAACCAGTCAATCCGGCTGATCAGGATGCAATGGATTTGCCCTTTATGAAGCAATCAGACAGTCAACTTTCTCAGACCAAGTTCAGACATGGGCTGGCAGCCACGTTGTTTGGCTGGTTCATGATCTTGTCGTTAACACCGATCGCCATCATTGGTTTTAATGAGTACCGGGAAGGTAAAAAAAACATTGTTGATAGTCGTTATCAGGAGCTGACAACGATTAACCTGCTGCTGAGTCAGCAAGTTAATGATTATTTTGACTCAGTGGTAACTAACCTGTTTATCAAGGCTGGCACTGCACAGGATTTTTTACATCAGCTTAAAACCGGGTTTGTAGCATCAAACAACAGTCTTAATGACTTTGTTTACTCAGATCCTTACAACCGGATACTGGATGAGTATTCCCGGGAATTTCTTGATTTTCTCCGTTTTTACGATTATTCCGACGTTATTCTTGCGGACTCGGAAGGCAACATTCTCTATACCGTCAATGCGTATTCTGATCTTGGAAAAAACCTGTTTAATGATGAGGCTCTGAAAGAAACATCGTTCTTTTATGCCGTTAAAAACAGCATAGAGCAGGCAGAACCACGCTATGCCGATGTGGATCTTTATCCGGCAGTACAGGATCAGCCGGTCAGTTTTTTCATTCTGCCTTTGGTTAATGACCGTGAAGAAGTCGTGGGCGTTCTGGCGGTTCAAATCCTTGCCTATAACGTGCAGAGCATTTTCGAGAATGATAACCAGTTTGGCGAAGGGTTGAAGTCTTACCTGGTGGGTACCGATCAGTACGTCCGCTATGGAACCGAGCTGGGTTCTGACCAGACCATGAAAATCAAGGTTAACAACCCGCTGGTTGAGAACTGGATTGCTCATCTGGACGATGACACGTTTGAATTTGTTGAGCTCGATGAGCATCTGGATCACGATCATGGTCACGATGAACTTAGTGAAAGTGAGTTTGATGACCTGAGTCTGGATATGGAAGACGAAGGTGAGCACTCGAAAAAGAACGAGGTGCAGGTGGCGAGTGTTGCTCATATTCTCAGTTATAAAAATGCAGACAGTATGTCGGTATTAGGAACATTTCATCCCATTAATGTTGCTGGAACCCCTCTGGTGATGATCTCTGAAGTACTGGAAACCGATGCGTTTGCTTCCGTTAAAAGCTTTCGAAATCGACTGTTGTTTATTGCCGCGATCACCATTCTTCTGGTGTTGATGATTGCTCTGCTGATTACCCGCAGGCTGGTAAAACCCATTCGTACGATCACTGCCTGGGTAAATCGGGTGGCATCCGGAGACTATGTGCAGGTTGATGTCATCAGCGGTCACAATGAAATCAGTGAGCTCAGCAGCAGCTTTGCCGAGATGACCGAGAAACTGCGGCAGGTCATTAATGATAACAAGAGAAAGAGCTGGCAACAGGATGGTCAAGCAGGGCTGAATGACAGCATACGTGGTGATCATGAAATTGCGGAACTGTGCAAGAACATTGTCTCGTATCTTGCAAAGTATCTGGGTATGCAGACAGGGGCTATGTACGTCCTTGATGATGAGAAACAGTTACAGCTGATGGGTTCTTACGCCTGGAGCCGACGCAAGCAGACCAAAAACAGTTTTGAATTCGGTGAAGGCATGGTTGGGCAAGCGGCTCTTGAGCAGCAGACCATTGAGTTGACTAACCTGCCGGAAGACTACATGACTGTGGAATCCGGGCTGGGAATGACACCACCGCAATCAGTCATCGTAGTGCCGCTTATTTATGAAAATGAAGTGAAAGGTGTGCTTGAGTTTGGATTGCTCAAGCCATTGAATGAAGAACAAAAAGCCTTCCTTGAACGGTCGGTTGAGAATGTCGCCATTGGTATCAATTCAGCCCAGTACCGTACCCGTGTCAATCAATTGTTGGACAAAACCACCAAACAGTCGGAAGCCATGCGTGAGCAGCAGGAAGAACTGAAGGCTGTGAATGATGAGCTGGAGAACCGCGCCAAGATTCTGGAAGAGTCACAGGAAGAGTTACAAGCTCAAAGTGAGGAAATGCAGAAGTCCAACGTTGAGCTGGAAGAAAAGACAGAAATGCTGCAACAGCAAAAAGCTGAAATTGAACGAAAGAATCTTGATATAGAGCTGTCCAGTAAGTCACTGGAAGAAAAAGCCAAAGAATTAGAACTCGCCAGCAAGTACAAGTCAGAGTTTCTGGCCAATATGTCTCATGAACTCCGTACACCACTTAACTCATTGCTTCTGCTGGCACAAATGCTGGCTGACAACGATGAAGGTAACCTGACAGAAGATCAGATTGAATCCGCCGAGGTGATCTACAACGGTGGTAAAGAACTGCTCGACCTGATTAATGACATTCTTGATCTGTCGAAAGTAGAAGCAGGCAAGATGGCCATCAATCTTGAAGATGTTGATATTGAAGAACTGTGTACCAGTGCCAAAACGTTATTTAAACCGCTGGCTGATGACCGTGGGCTGGATTTTTCTGTTGAAGTGGACCCGGGAACCACTCAGGTCATTCTGTCAGACAGTCAGCGACTTATGCAGATTATCAAAAACTTCCTGTCTAACGGCTTCAAGTTCACAGAAAAAGGCGGTGTTTATATCCGCATTCACAACACCAGCCGCCAGACTGAGCATGGTGAAGAAACCTATGTGGCTTTTGATGTCAGGGATACAGGCATAGGCATTCCTGAAGAAAAGCAGAAGTTGATTTTTGAGGCGTTCCAACAGGCGGATGGTTCAACCAGCCGGCAATATGGTGGCACAGGGTTAGGTCTGGCGATTTCGAGGGAAATGGCCAATATGCTGGGCGGCTATATCGGTATTGAAAGTACAGAGGGCGAGGGAACCACCTTTACGCTCTATTTGCCAGATAACGCGGTTTGTTCTCTGACCGGAGAGAGAGTGCTGGCAGACAGTTATTCTCCATCCGTTTCTGAAGGGTTGTCTGGTAACTCGACTAAAAAAGCAGACGCCAAGTCTGAAAAATCACGCAAGAAAATCAAGGAAATGGATTCGGCTCCACCGGTGGCTGCAGCGCCTTCTGTACCCAGAGCCGCGGCTGGAAAAACGCTGCTGCTGATAGAAGATGATGAACATTTTTCCGGAATACTGGCTCAAATCGGAGAAAGACATCATTTTGTCTGTTTGATAGCGCACAGCGGGCAGGAAGGGATCGAAATGGCGAAGTCCAGCCAGCCAGGTGCTATCGTGCTGGATCTTGGCTTGCCTGATATGGATGGTGAAGCTGTTCTGAACAAACTCAAGAGTGACCCTGCTACCAAAGATATTCCAGTACACATTATTTCCGGACGGGTTCTGGATGACGTGAGAAATAATCATGCAGTGGGCTATTTGACCAAGCCTGTGACGGTGGCTGATCTTGAGTCTGTTTTCACCACCTTAGAGCAGGCAATTTCAGCAGACATTAGCCATACCCTGTTGCTCGATGCCGACGACAACAGCAGGGTGCATATGAAAGAGCTGCTGGTGAAGAAAGGACTGAATGTGGGTGAAGCGGCAACGGCTGCTGATGCTATGTCTTCACAACTGGAACACAACTGGCAGTGCCTTGTAATGGATGTCGATTTGCCGGATATGAGTGGTCTGTCGTTTCTTGAAGGTCTGAATGAAAAACTACAGGGCAAGATGCCATCCATCGTTATCTATACCAGCAGATCGCTTGAGCGTGAAGAACATAACCAGCTGCAGAAATACAGCAGCTCAATGGTCATGAAAGGGGATCTGGCCTCGGACCGTGTGTTAGATGAAGTCAGTCTGTTCATGCATTCCATTGACAAAAATAATGACGCTGAAGAAGAACCCGCCGCGATTGCAGAGCATTCACTGGAAGGGCACAAAATTTTGTTGGTGGACGATGATTTGCGCAATACCTTTGCCCTGTCAAAAGGGCTTCAGGCTCTGGGGCTGGAAGTGCTTATTGCAGACAACGGTCAGAATGCCCTGATCAAACTTGAAGAAGAAGACGGCATTGAACTGGTATTGATGGATATCATGATGCCGGTGATGGATGGTTATGAAGCCATGACCAAAATGCGTGAAAACCCACATTTAAAAGATCTGCCGGTGATAGCCCTGACAGCCAAAGCCATGTCCGATGATAAGGCTAAATGCATTGATGCAGGGGCTAATGATTATATGACCAAGCCAGTGGATATTGAAAAGCTGGTGGCCATGATGAAGCTGTGGTTATTCAAATGACAGATGACTTTCAGGACCTTGAACTGCAGCTGCTGATGGATGCAGTGAAGGCCCGGTATGGTTATGAGTTTGCCCATTATGCACGGGCTTCCATGATGCGGCGGATCCGTAAACATATGGAAGCGGCCAAAACCGATCGGATCAGTGATCTTATTCCCCTGTTTATTCACAACAAGGCGGCATTTGCCCATTTCGTGAAAGACATGTCGGTCACTGTGACTGAAATGTTCCGTGATCCTGACTTTTTTCAGGCATTGCGCAAGAGCATTGTGCCTTTACTCAAGACGTTTCCATTTATCAAAATCTGGCATGCCGGTTGTGCAACCGGGCAGGAAGCGTATTCCATGGCCATTATGCTGGACGAAGAAAATCTGCTGGAACGTTGCCAGATCTATGCCACGGATTTTAATGAAAACTCTTTGAAAATTGCCCGCAGTGGCATTTACCCCGATGCCGATCTGGCGCTCTATCAGGAAAACTACAGCAAGTCGGGTGGTTGCAAGTCACTGGATCAATACTGCAGCCGTGGGTATGACTCGATAAAGTTCAATGGACGTTTAACCGAACATATTACTTTTGCAAACCACAATCTGGTGTCTGATGGTGTGTTTGGTGAAATGAATCTTATCCTCTGCCGCAATGTATTGATTTACTTTAACAACGAACTGCAAGACCGAGTATTGAAGTTGTTAATAGACAGCTTACGGTCTCGTGGGATTCTGTGTCTGGGGCGTAGGGAAAATATTCGCTTCAGCGAAGCGGCAGGTTTGCTGGAAACCGTTGATCGTCATCAACGCATCTTCAGGAAGAAAGCCTGATGCCAGTGCCAGCAGTATCGATGGTTGAGCGTCTGGTGGTTATAGGCGCTTCGGCAGGCGGTTTTAGTGCTCTACAGACCATTTTTTCCGGGCTGGGAACCGATTTCGACTTTCCCATACTGGTTTGCAAGCATTTGGGCATTGGTGATGAAAAAGGATTGGTGGATGTGTTAGCCAGCCGGACAGGCACAACCGTGATGTTATCGCAGGATAAATTGCCTATGTATAACGGCTGTATTTATATGGCACCCGGCAACTATCACCTGCAGGTGGAATCCAGAGATACGATCAGCCTGAGCATTGATGAACGAATTTGCCATTCAAGGCCTGCAGTGGATGTTTTGTTCGAATCGGCTGCTGATGTTTTTAAAGATCAGGTAACGGCCGTCGTTCTGACCGGAGCCAACAGTGACGGTGCAGCCGGTGTTGAAGCCATTAAAAACTCGGGTGGCAAAGTTGTGGTTCAGTCACTGGATTCAGCTGAAGTGAAGATAATGCCAAAGGCAGCCATCGAGACCGGATGCGTAGACGAGATTCTTGATTTAGAAGACATTGCCGCCTATCTCAGGCGGTCTTAAAGGATTGATATAAACGTTAACAATAGAGAATTAGAGGAAATCGCTCAGGGAAGGAACCTATGAGTAACTCAAGCAAGGTAAAAATTCTGGTGGTTGATGACCGCAAGGAAAATCTACTGGCCATGGATAAACTTCTGAAACCATTAGGGGCGGAAGTTCGCAAGGTGGATTCCGGAGAAGCCGCACTGTCAGAAGTGTTGCATCATCAGTTTGCGGTCATTCTTCTGGATGTTCAAATGCCGGGGATGGATGGTTTCGAGTGCGCTACCCTGTTGCACAGTAACAAGCAGACAGCGAATATTCCAATTATCTTTGTGACGGCGATCAACAAGGATCAGGCCTACGTTAACAAAGGTTATAAGGCAGGTGCCGTAGACTATCTGCCCAAACCTATAGTTCCGGAAATTCTGCTGGGTAAGGTTAAAGTATTTTTACAGCTGGAAAAGCAGCGGTTAGAGCTGGAAGATGTGACCAAACAGTTACGCTGGATCAGCCGTAAAAACAAACTATTGCTGGACTGTGCCAGTGAAGGCATTGTCGGTCTGGATAATGATGGGCACATATCTTTTAGTAACCCTGCGGCGTGCGCATTGCTCAGTGGAACTGAAGAGTCTCTGCTGGGAAAACATATCAGTCAGTTTATGTATGAGCCGGAGAACAGTGACCCCATGAGCACATGGGATCATTCTGAAATGAAAGAAGAGTGTTTGCAAAATGGTGGAACTTTTCAGGTGGCTGCTGACCTATGGCGGCTCACAGAAGGCAGTTTTCCCGCTGAACTGAATGCAGCTGCTCTGGTGAATGGCAAGAACAAGGTTAAGGGTGCAGTTTTGGTCTTTAACGACATTACAGAGCGGAAAAAGCTGGAAGATCAGCTGACCAAAATGGCAAAGTACGACAACCTGACAGGGTTGGCTAACCGGGCCTTGTTTAAGGAGTTTCTGCAAATGTCACTGGCCAGAAGTGAGCGACGGAATAAGAATACCGGTGTTATGTATCTTGATCTTGACCACTTTAAGGAAATAAACGACACACTGGGTCATGATGCCGGAGATGCTTTATTGGTGAGTGTTGCAAACCGCTTGCAGGAGTGTGTGCGGGATGGGGACATGGTGGCGCGACTAGGTGGCGATGAATTTGCCATCGTATTGGATGATGTAGCTGATCCTGAGGACGCCAAAACCATTGCAGAAAAAATTCTGGAACAGTTCGCTTTACCTCATGACTTGTCCGGTGAAATGCGTAAGGTGGGAACCAGTATTGGCATTGCGACATCTAGCCATTCTGGCGATGACCCGGATGGTCTGATCAAAGCAGCGGATGATGCAATGTATGTAGCAAAAAAAGCGGGTCGCAACGATTATCGAATTGCCCATGAGTTGAAGGATTCGTAATTACGATTGTTATCAAATCTCGGTAGATACAAAGAAGCCCGCAACTGCGGGCTTCTTTGTATCTGGCATTAAGCGTCAGAGTTACATTATCGGGTAGGTGTAAGTAGCACCGATACCCAGAGGCAGACCCAGAGCCCAGAACAGCAGCAGGAACGCGGTCCAGCCAATCATGAAGACGATGGAATAAGGCATCATCATGGAAGCAACGGTACCGATACCGGCGTTCTTAACATAACGTTGGGTGAATACAATGATAACCGGGTAGTAGGACATCATTGGGGTAATGATATTGGAAGAGGAGTCACCAATACGGTAAGCCGCCTGCGCCAGTTCCGGAGAAATGCCCACAGCCATCAGCATTGGAACAAAGATTGGACCAATGATAGCCCACTTCGCGGAAGCCGAACCCACACACAGGTTTACGACAGCTGTCAGCAGAACAATACCAACAATAGTCACCTGACCAGGCAGGTTCATAGCTTGCAGCAAGTCGGCGCCAGACAGTGCCAGCAGTGTGCCCAGGTTGGAATCACCAAATGCTTTCAGGAACTGGGAGCAGAAGAACGCCATAACGATGTAGCTGCTCATGGTCTTCATGGAACCACTCATGCTGCCAATCACGTCACGGTGATTCTTGAAGGTGCCAGTCATACGACCGTAAATCACACCCGGTGTGAGGAAGAAAATGAAAATCAGAGGCACAATAGAGCGCATCAGCGGAGAGCTGAACGCGGTCAGGCTGCCGTCTGCGGCACGCATTGGAGAGGTTTCCGGCAGGCACAGGGCAAACAGAGCAAGACCCATACCCAGCAGAACCAGAGAACTGACGGTAAACGCTCGGTTTTCCTGGGCACTGTAACTGCTCATGTCTTCCACTGAACCTTCTTCATCACTGACCTCAACGGACTGCAGATGAGGCTCAACAATGCGCTCGGTCACGAACCAGCCCATCAGGGTCACCAGGAAGGTGGAGCAGAAAGTGAAGTAGTAGTTGGCCAGAGGATTCATCTGGTAATCCGGATCAAACAACTGGGCTGCAGACTGGGTAAAGCTTTGCAGCAGAGGGTCCAGTGCTGATGGCAGAAGACCGGCAGAGAAGCCACCGGAAACACCGGCAAACGCGGCAGCCAGACCGGCCAGAGGGTGACGACCCGCAGCCTTGAAGATGATGGCACCGATTGGAATAACCAGTACATAACCGGCGTCGGTGGCAATAGAGCTGACCGCACCAATAAAGACTACAGCTGGAGCCAGCAGTTTGTCCGGTGTGACACGAACCATTTTCTTCAGGGCGATGTTGATGTAGCCGGAAGACTCGGCAATACCGACACCCATAACGGATGCCAGAACCATACCCAGTGGCGCAAAGCTGGTGAAGGTGTTCACCATGGAAGCAAACAGATCGGCAAGATAATCCGCATCAATCAGGTTAGCTACCTGAAGGGCTTCACCGGTTCTTGGGTTGATGTAACTGAAGCTGAACATGGAAAACAGTGCAGACAGCACCAGGACCAGGCCCAGACAGTAAACAAACAGCATAGCCGGATCAGGAAGACGGTTCCCTGTCCGCTCTATTCTGTCAAGAAAGCGATCCATAAAGGTGGACTGGGCACTCGAACCACCCGAGTGACTCGCCGCACTACTCGCATTATTCATTATAACTACCTTGAGTTTATCTATTTAATCGTCAGTCGCCTTTTATTCTTATTTTGCAGGACTTTAGCAAATACTTGGCGCTACAGGTTATTGATATAAATCAGTTTTCTGTTGATATTTCTGTTTCGCGAGGATGGTTGGGTGATTTTACTGCTTAAAATGTAAGTGCTGGTTTTTTAATCTGCCGGCTTGGTAGGTATGAATAACTATTCATTGGTGGTCGTATAAAATAAACAGTTATCCCCCGTCTGAATGGTTATGCAAACGGGGGTAGTGGAAGTGTCTTTTTATAGTTCGAATTATAGTTCGAATTATAGTTCGAAGGGCTTGTTGAGTCTTTTTTCGACCATGACTTTCTTCAGTCGGGCAAAGCGGGGCAGGCCGTTCAGGTAGGCGGGGTACTCTTCTCCCTCAATCAGTGGCTCCAGATATTCACGACAACTTCTGGTTATTCCAAAACTGTCTTCTGTAATGAAGTCCATGGGCATTTTGCGCTCGAAATTAGCGACTTTGTCCAGCGATGCTTCGCCGACAGACCAGCGATAGGGAGCATTGGATTCACGAATGATCGCAGACATGACTGCATTTCTTCCGGTCACTGCCAGTTCTACCGCCGCTTTGCCAACGGCGTAAGCCTGCTCGACATCAACCCGGGAAGCAATGTGTCTGGCGGAGCGTTGCAGGTAATCGGCGACAGCATAATGGTATTTGTAACCCAGTTCCTGCTTGATGGTGGTACACAGGGCAGGCGCTACACCACCGAGCTGTTGGTGGCCAAAGGAGTCAACGACCGTAGTTGATGCCGACACAAAGCTGCCGTCTTCGTATCGTGCGCCTTCCGAAGCCACAATCACACAGTAGCCTTCCTGCTCTGTGGTTTCTTTGACCTTTTGCAGGAATCGCTCGCGGTTCAGGGGTATTTCCGGAAAGACAATGATATGTGGAGGATCATTTTCCTGCCGGGCTGCCAACCCCGCTGCTGCGGCCAGCCAGCCAGCATTTCGTCCCATCACTTCCATGACAAACACCTTTGTTGATGTGTCACACATGGAAGCAATGTCGTGACTGGCTTCTTTGGTGGAGACCGCCAAATACTTTGCAGCAGAGCCAAACCCCGGGCAGTTATCGGTGACTGTCAGGTCATTGTCGATTGTTTTCGGTACGCCAATGCACGTCAGTGGATAACCCATCTGTTCACTCAGTTGAGACACTTTCAGGGCCGTGTCCATAGAGTCATTGCCGCCATTGTAGAAAAAGTAACCAATGTCGTGCGCCCGAAAGACCTCAATCAGACGACGGTACTCGGCTTCGCTTTCTCCAATCGGTTTTAACTTGTAGCGGCAGGAGCCAAACGCCCCTCCTGGCGTTCGTAGCAATGCACCAATGGTTTCATGGGACTCAAGGCTGGTGTCTATCAGCTCTTCCCTGAGTGCGCCAAGGATGCCGTTATGACCGGCATAGACTTTCCCGATTTTGTCGTCGTAGCGGCGAGCTGTTTCAATAACGGCGCAGGCACTGGCATTGATAACAGCGGTGACACCGCCTGACTGGGCATAAAATGCGTGTTTGACTGACATCCTTAATGGCTCTTGTAGCGATAGGTGTTTCTTGTTGTTCCGTAAAAAGCATACTCAAAGTTGGTGTAATGCGGTATCCCCCAGATTAAGTAATGTACATGACCTGACGTTATGTTTAGTGAGGTAGCCGTTGCTGTTGCAGGCAGCTCATATTCACTGTGAATTTTTCGATAATTTCATAGTAAACTGGTCAGGTTTTATTTTATCGCTGTTAAGCAAGTAGCTACCTGTGGGGTAGTTGCCTGGAGTCGCTGGATGCACATACATATTCTTGGAATTTGTGGCACATTTATGGGGAGTCTGGCTCTGTTAGCCAAAGAGATGGGATTAACCGTCAGCGGCTCGGATCAGAACGTTTATCCCCCCATGAGTACTCAGTTGGAAGCCCAGGGAATTGATCTTATTCAGGGATACGATCCCGAGGTGCTGTATCAATTAAACCCCGATCTGGTGGTGATTGGTAACGCCATGACCAGAGGTAATCCGGTGGTTGAAGCCGTACTGGATAAAGGCATCCCTTATACGTCAGGTCCCCAGTTTCTGGCAGAGCAGGTTCTGCGTGACAAGTGGGTAATGGCTGTAGCGGGTACCCATGGAAAAACCACAACCACCAGCATGCTGGCCTGGGTACTTGAATACGCCGGTATGTCTCCGGGCTTCCTGATTGGCGGAGTGCCGGAAAATTTTGGCATTTCAGCACGATCAGGCGATACGCCGTTTTTTGTGGTGGAAGCCGATGAGTACGATACGGCGTTTTTTGATAAACGTTCAAAGTTTGTTCATTATCATCCCCGCACTCTGATTCTGAATAACCTTGAATACGACCATGCCGATATTTTTCCAGACCTGTCGTCTATTCAGAAACAGTTCCATCACCTTATTCGTACCATTCCTGCCAGTGGGCGCATTATCATGCCCGGTGGTGATACTGCTCTGGAAGAAGTGGTTGGCATGGGCTGCTGGTCGGAAATGGAACAGGTCAGCTTAAACGACAATAGCTGTGAGTGGTCTGCCAATGTGCTTGAAGAAGACGGTAGTCATTTTGAAGTGCTGCGAAACGGCCTGATTGTTGGACAGGTTCGCTGGGAACATCAGGGTTTACACAATGTCAGTAATGCTCTGGCAACCATTGCCGCCGCCAGACATGTTGGCGTATTGCCAGCCCTGTGCTGTGAAGCCCTGTCTCTTTTTTGCGGTGTCAAGCGCCGTATGGAGTTGATCGGAGAGGTGGGCGGTGTACACATCTATGACGACTTTGCCCACCACCCAACGGCTATTGCCAGTACGCTGGAAGGGTTGCGGGCAAAGGTCGGTTCCCAAACCATTAAGGCGGTGATTGAGCCTCGCTCGAATACCATGAAAATGGGCTATCACAAAGATGTGCTGGCACAGGCCACGGCAGCGGCTTCAGAGGTTCTCTGGTTTGCGCCTGAAGAGATTGACTGGTTGGAAGATGCAGTCAAAGAGAAGAGTCCGGTTGCTGCGAGGGTAATGGATTCAACCAGTGAGATTATTGATTATCTGCTGGCTGAAGTTCAGCCTGATGAACACTGGGTCATTATGAGTAATGGTGGGTTTGAAAACATACACAGCCGTCTGCTGGAAGCACTTAAGAACCGCACATAATCAGGATATTAACGTGTCTGAATGGAAAACAGATAGACAGCATAAAACAAAACGCATCACGCTGGCGATTACCGGAGCTTCCGGGGTGCAGTATGGTTTTCGGTTGTTGGAATGCCTGGTGGCTTCGGATGTTCAGGTGTTTTGCCTGATTTCAAAAGCTGCAAGGGTGGTTTCTGACGTTGAGACTGATTTGAAACTTCCTGAAAGCGATCCGGAACTGGAGGCATTGCTGACAGATTATGCCCGGGCCGAACCCGGGCAGGTTAAGGTGTTTGGTGATGAACAGTGGATGTCTCCGGTGGCTTCAGGCAGTGGGGCACCCAGCCAGATGGTGGTGTGTCCGTGCAGTGCCGGGTCGTTATCGGCCATTGCAACAGGTGCCAGTAATAACCTCATTGAGCGGGCAGCAGATGTGATACTGAAGGAACGGGGGAAGCTTATTCTGGTGCCTCGGGAAGCGCCTTACTCGGAAATTCATCTGGAACATATGTTAAAGCTGACCCGAATGGGAGCTGTTGTAATCCCGGCTTCTCCCGGCTTTTACAACAAACCTGAGTCGGTTGAAGACATGGTGGACTTTGTTGTTGCAAGAATTTTAAGTCAGCTGGGCTTTGAGCAGGAGCTGATGCCCAACTGGGGACATCAGCTTTTATAAATGTAGAGCTACTGGTTAGCCGAGACACGTTTTTGCAGGTTATGTAGCCACAGTGCGAGTGCGTCCAGGTAGATAGCAGTACGGGTTTCATCGGCGGCCTTTTCGCCGGTCACTTCGGTTTTGAAAGATTCGGGCAGCTCCTGTCTGACCACTTCGTGTTGATACAAAGCATGTGGTTGGTCAGAAACCACGAGCGTTTTGCCGCCAGCCGGTTTTCCGTCAGGTGTCTTGTATTCCTGAATCCATTTTTTCAGAGTGTCCCGGGTGTTGGCACGTTGCCAGTAATTTTCATTCCAGTATCTGGGAGTATCGATGTAGATAACCGGTATTTTACGCATAGCTTCAGGCATCTCTGTGGCTTCAAAGACCATGCGGGCGCCTTCGGTTTCGGTTTGTGGCCGGGCATTTTTTTGTGCCGATTCGGGGGCTCCCTTGCCAATCACTCTGCTGATCAACGTGTCCACCTGATCAATGCCTGCAATTAAGGGGCGCTGAGCAACAAGAAAGACAATCTGGTTGAAACGAACGCCTTCATGCCAGAGCTTTACGAGCTGCTTCAGTCGGGTTTCCATTCTCGGTACTGTGGCTCCCAGTAGCAGAGCGTATTCAAAGTGCTTACTGGAAGGCTTTAGTTCATCAACCAGTCCAATCTTCTTCAAATGCGCCATGACTTTCTGGTGCTGCTCATCATCCAGTTTGATATCCGGCATTTCCCACCGTTCCTGACCGGGCTTTCTTCGCCAGCGTTGGGCGGCATTCGTTATTGAGTCCAGATCCAGAGAGTGAGGAACATCCAGTTCATCCAACAGGGATGACAGGGTGTTGATTAATTCGTCACTGTGAATGGGAGAAAGGGGCTGTGCAGGGGCTGAATAAAGTGTTTGTGCATTCATTACCGTCATCCATAACAGTACAAAAAAACATGGGCGTACCAGTCGCCGCCGGTACTGAAGGAGATAAGACAAGGACATAGAAAGCTGCCTTATGAAGATTTTTATTTCGGCATCAGCTTAGACCGGTTTAGTTTCGCGGGTAGAACTAAACTGCAGACTCAGAATGGTTGGTTCGGGGTAGCTGATGGGTTCTGCCTGGTGTACTGCAAAAAACTCTGATCAAGCTCGGGAGCGTCCCAACCGTCCGGAAAGTGCTTGGCAAGCTCTGCCATCATGACCGAGTATTCGTTTGCCGGTTTGCTCAACAGGTACGTGAGAAAGGTGTAGAGTTTGTTCGACATCTGCTGGTTAAAACTGTCCAGTTGTTCCTGAGAGAGTTTGCCCTGCTTGAGGCTCTCATTGAGTTCGGATTCACGGGTGCAGTTGGCAGCGATAATCAGGGCAAGCTTTTTGATGGTATTGTCATTCATGGCAGTTCCTTTGCCTCCCGAAAGGAATGTAATGGACATATACCTTAAAACTAGCAGTTGAAGTACACCTTTTCCCTGATGAAGGTGACGGGAAGGTTGATCAAGGGCTTTAAGACCATTAAAAGAGGCTGAAAGCGATTTTTAATGGTCTTAAACAGTCAAAGTCTTGTCAGGGCGACTCCAAAACCGATGCCTGTTCCGATCAGCATTCCGGCAGGTCCGCCAATTGAACCGATCAGCAAACCGAGCATAGCGCCTGCTTTTAACTTTGTTGCAGCGCTGACATGGGGTGCCTTCAGGTTCTTGTATGATGTAACCACATAGTCTTTGATTGATTTTGCTTTCGTCCCGATGGCTTCCCATGCTTTTTTGGCATAGCTTGTTAAATACAGTCTCGGCACCATTATCGATTTAACCGATCTTGAAACCGACTTCCAAAAAGACTTTACGCCAGAGACTGACGGTTGGCCTTTTCCCGGTTTACCTGGAACGCTTTCCTGAAGTAGGGCATTACGTTGTCGTTCAAGTTCGTACGGGTCTGCAAAAGGTTGATAGTCATCTGTGGTAGGTAACATAGCAATTCTCCTTGTTTTATCTTCCTGATATTCCGTTGGTAAGGAACCTCTGTGAGTCAAGATAATGCATGTTTGGAGAGCGGTGATCACTGACAGTGATGTCAGAATGACTGACAAAAGGATATTGCTTAGAAGGAATCAGCTAATTTATTGATTTTTAGGGCAGTTTAATTGTGAGTACCACCGACTGAGGCTATCGACTTCTTCCTCGGTCAGCATTTTGGCAATGTTCACCATGGGGATATGATTAGTCCGCCGACCTTCCCGGTAATCCCTCAGCTGTCTGGCGAGGTAAACCTGCTTCTGGCAGGCAAGGTTCGGATTGAAGTCGGCAGTGCCGATGCCTTCCGGGCCATGGCAACCGGAGCAGAGTACCAGGGCTTTATTTCTGGCAGCCTGCATTTCGGGTGACAGCACTTCTTTTTGAGGCTCAGGTGCTGGTTTTGAACAGCCACTAAGCAGCAGAAAGATAGTAATAAGAAGGAGCGGGAATCGGGTGAGTGCTGATTTTAGTTCGATCACGCTGGGTGTCATCACTACAAATTCCCGCTCAATGACAATGAAAAAGAAATCAGTCGATAGCCGTTCCGTCTTTTTTCAGGCGCAGCCACTGGTGAGAGTACCAGTAGTAACGTCTGCCATCCATAGACGGCGCGGTGCAATTATAGCGACTTCTGCCAACAGGCAAGCTGTCAGGTGTTGCTGTAGTGAATCGGGTTTTCTCATCGTCCAGCCATGTCACGGGAATTTCACCCGCATTGGAGGCATAGCATTGCAGCTGATTTTTCTGAAAGTCGCCCTTTGCCAGCTCCAGTGTCAGCGATGGTTTAAGGTTGTCGTCAGTGACCATGGCAGAAGCAGGCTGCTGCTTTTTAACCGGAAGTGGCAGGCTGTTGACTTTGGTTCTGAAGCCTCGCATTTCGGCATAGTCCGCAGCCATTGGGTAACGGGGTAACAGGGTAAAGTCTGACAATGGTCCGACAACGCCCGACTGCTGACCAAAGCCCACATAGCCCATGCTGGACAACAGCTGTTGCAGTTCCGGATTCGCTTCACCAAACGGCCAGGCAAACAGCTTGACGTTCTGGCCGGTTTGCTCCTTGATACGGGCTTCTGTGGCCTGAATTTCGTCACGATTGCGGTTTATCCACGCCTGACGGGTTTCATCTGGGTGTTTCACCACCATATGGGAGTGGGTAATGGAATGGTTGGCGATGGTTGCCCCATGCTGACCCATCTCTTTCAGCTGCTCCCAACTGAGGAACTGGCTGAAGCCTTTGTCAACCGGTTCAATGGCTACAAAAATAGTGAAGGGGTAGCCTTTTTCTTTAAGCAGGGGGAAGGCATTTTCATAGATGTTCAGATAGGCATCATCGAAGGTAATAACAACGGTTTTATCCGGCAAAGGTTTACCATCACGAATGGCGTCAACGACATCAACACTATTTTTCACACTAAAGCCATTGTCGTCCAGATAGTCCAGATGTTGCTTCAGCTGATCGGGCGTGACGCTGGTGGATCTGGGAGTATGCTCACTGACGTGGTGGTACTGCAAAAACACGGCACTGTCAGCACTGTTTGCCAGAGCAGGTAACAGCATCAGGGCACATAAAGCAGTTTTCAGCGACAGAAAACAGGAAAGCAGCTGCTTCATCGGGCATCCTTTATTAATTGGTATAAGCCCACACAATATCAAAATACAAGACAGTGGGCATCGACAGCAGGCATAAATGGAAAGGCATGAGGGAAGGTTAAAAAGAGGCACTCAGGGCGAGTGCCTGCATCTGGTCCAAAAGGAGAGGAGCATGCCGGCCGCAGGAAATGGCGGAACCTGCAACCAGCGACTCTTTTATTGACCAAAATCTATCAGACTAATAGCCACAGCTGGGTACTGCCTTTAGACGTTAGTCTATCAACCTTTGGTCTTATCGTTGCCGTATCAGCCCTTCCTGCATGGTTGAGGCGACCAGACGCCCCTGCTGGTCAAATACCTGACCTCTTACCAGCCCTCTGGCTCCGCTGGCGGAAGGGCTGTCGATGGAATACAGCAGCCATTCATCCATACGGAACGGGCGATGGAACCACATGGCGTGGTCAAGGCTGGCTACCTGCAGGTTGGGCTGCAGGAAACGGACGCCATGAGGGAACAGAGCGGTTGGCAGGAATGGCATATCCGAAGCAAAGGCCAGCAGGTATTTGTGCACACCGGGCACATCAGGCATGGTGCCAGCGGCTTTAAACCAGACTTTATTCAGCGGTGGACACTTTTCCGGACGATAAGGGTTGGTGGGTTCTTCATAGCGGATGTCGATAGGGGACTCGCTTTGCAGCCTTTCCCGAACCGATGGCGGCAGAAAATCTTTCATCTGATTCTTCAGAGCCTGGTCGGAAATCAGGCCTTCCGGATCCTGACTGGCTGGCATGTCGTCCTGATGTTCAAACCCTTCCTCTTCAATGTGGAAAGAAGCGGACAGGTTGAAAATGGGTTTGCCTTTTTGAATGGCAACGACACGGCGGGTAGTAAAACTTTTGCCGTCACGAATGCAGTCAACGTTGTAAACAATGGGCAGGTTGACGTCGCCTTCACGCAGGAAGTAACTATGGAAGGAGTGAACATGCCTTTCCGTTGGAACCGTTTGCCGAGCCGCTGACAGAGCCTGCCCGATCACCTGACCACCATAAACTCTGCCCAGACCGTAATCCTGACTCTGACCGCGAAAAATATTTTCTTCAATGGCTTCCAGTTTGAGCAGCTCTAACAGCTCATCCAGAACTTTACTCATGCTCAGTGCCTCTTTCATCAATGGATTCATGTTTACAGGTACGAACTTTTTCATACCAGAGAGATGGATTAATCAACTGACCATGATCGTTCAATTCAGGATAAGGCAAACGACGTTCGTCGCAGTACCTTGCCAGCTCGGGGTAGCCCCATTGAAACAAGGCTTTCCGGTAACACGCTTCAGGCAGTTTAGGCTGGTCGTACATGCCTTTAATTAACCGCTGACGCTGGGCTTCGACCAGAATGACTGCGGCAGCGACTGAAACATTATAAGAAGCCACCATCCCCTGCATTGGAATAATGATGTGCTGATCGGCCAGAGCAGCAGCTTCACTGGAAATACCACGTTTCTCGGCGCCCAGCATCAGGGCGCAGGGTTGGGTGAAATCAACTTCATGATACGGAATGGCCTGCTCGGAAAAGTGAGCGGCGTAAATCGTAAAACCCTGTTGCTTCAGGTGGGCAGCAGTGTCCTGAACCCGGTCATAGTGATGCACATTGACGTATTTGTGGCTGCCCATGGAACGACGGCGAATGCCCCGGTAGCCCTCTTTGGGCTGGGTCAGGTGCAAGTCTGCAATGCCTACGGCATCACAGGTTCTGATAATGGCAGAAAGGTTGTGGTTTTTGTGAACCTGATCGGTCATCACCGTGAGATCCGGCTGACGACGATCGAGCACTGCGCGAAATTTCTGGTAACGCTCCGGTGTCATGGGTGTGATCATTGCCTGTTGAAAGTTCAGCGATTTTAACTTTGGCAAAAGCGGGCGGCAAACGTTATGCTGCCGACACGACGAATAAGATTCCGGTTGTTATGGAACTAAGCTATTTTGACAGCATTCATGCCTGGCTGGAGATACACCATATCTGGCTGGGGCCAGTGATTGCCATTGCAGCATTTCTGGAAACGCTGGTGGTGGTCGGTTTTCTGCTTCCCGGTGTCGCTATTCTTTTTGCGCTGGGAGCTTTGGCTGGCGGCGGATTGCTGGGCATAGTACCGGTTTTTCTGTGGGCTTTTCTGGGGGCGGCTCTGGGCGATGCCGTCAGCTACCAGCTTGGATACCACTACCATGACCGGGTGAGGGGCTGGTGGCCATTCAGTAAACATGCCGACTGGCTGAACAAGGGCGAGCGTTTTGTTCGACGGTTTGGAGTGATGAGCATTGCTCTCGGGCGCTTTGTAGGGCCTATTCGTCCGGTGGTTCCCGTAGTCGCGGGAATGCTGAATATGTCGCCCAGACAGTTTTATATTACTAACTTATTGTCGTCTGTTCCCTGGGCTGTAGTGTACCTGACGCCCGGTTATCTTGCAGGCTCTGCAGTTGAGCTAGACAAAATCAAAAACATACCGGACTGGGGCTGGTGGACAATAGGCGTCTCATGTCTTGTTTTAGGTCTGGTCGTCTGGCTGATTAAAGCGTTCAGGAAAAAGTATTGAATTAATGCCCGGAATACACATATTTTTCCCGTTTGACCTGCCTGACTCCAAAACCCATATCAAGCAGCACTTTGGCGGCATCGTCGATCATATTCGGGTTGCCACACAAGTAAACAAGGTCTGATCCGGTATCCAGATTCAGATGCTCGAAGCGCTCCTGAACATAGCCGTTGAACTCATTAATGTTTTCATCAACATCCGTTTCCCGGCTTATACAAACCTGATAATCAAGGTTCGAGTGCTGTTTGGCAGCGTCTCTGAAAGCCTGTTCATAGATCAGGTCGGAACGATGCCGGACACCCATAATAACGGTGACGGGAATACCGTTGTCTGCCATTGATATCAGTGTGGGCAGCATAGACCGGTAAGGTGCCAGACCAGTACCGGTGCCAGCCAGCACAATCTGTCCGGAATGATCTGCCGGAGCCGTCAGAATGCCAAAGGGACCTGCCATATCCAGCTTTAATCCAAGGTCTGCCTGACTGAACAGTTCCGATGCCAGCCCGCCTTTAACAAGGCTGATGGCAATTTCAAGATGACCGTCGGCGCGAAAAGCTTCTGGTGAGTTGGCAATACTGTAACTGCGTTTATGAGTCTTCCCATCGTGATCAATCATAAACTGCACAAACTGCCCGGCGATAAAATCAAATTCACCGTCCACCTGAAAATCCAGCTGAATGGTATTGCTACTGAGAGTGTGTCGATTGATCAGGGTCACCGGGTAGGTAGGGCGTGGCATAGGTTCTGTACCTGTTGTTATTTCCATGAAATGACTACGAAGTGTACAGAACCAGTTTAGTATTCAATTGTGGTCAGATGCTAGCCTTTCGGGCGAACCCTGTGTGTGGCAGTTGCGGTATAAGGATCATCAGGCCAGTAATGTTTCGGATAGCGCCCTTTCAAATCCTTCTTCACTTCCTGATACGTGTTTGCCCAGAAACTGGCAAGGTCGCAGGTAATCTGCACCGGTCGTTGCGCCGGTGAAAGCATTTCAATGGTCAACGGTTGTTGATGAAATGCAATGACCGGAGTTTCCAGCAGGCCAAACAACTCCTGTAGACGCAGCGATACTTTAGGCTCATCCGGATTGCTGTAATTCACCCGAATGTTGGAACCACTGGGTGCCTGCCAGCGCTCAGGAGCTTCCTGATCAAGCAGCTGTTGCTGAGGCCAGCTTAAGCGACTGACCAGTGCTTCACGAAGATTTAACTTCTTTAAGTGTTCCAGTCGGGTCATGCCGTCCAGATAGGGTGTCAGCCAGGTTTCCATGGTATCGAGCAGAGCCTGTTCATTACTGTCGGGCAGTGGCTCATTCATCCGGTCATTAAAGCGATTTAAAAAGACCAGTCGTTCCCTGAGTTGTATGGATGCTTTATCCCAGGGCAGGCTTTGCAATCCTTTTTGTCGGATACCATCCAGCAATGCCTGTTTGATCATTTCAGGATCAGGGTTCGGTATGTTCTGGTATTCCAGCACCAATGCTCCCAGACGATCCTGCCGGGCAGCAACACCCCGTTCGGCTTTGCTGTCCCAGCGGGTTTCCTGATGCTCTTCTATATCGGTAAGGCACTCGTCGTATATAACGGCTTTATCAATGGCGCAGGCCATAAAGACTTTTGCATTGCGATGGTGGCTGGCTCCACCTAGTGCCGGAACCACCAGAAAGTCCTCGGAGGCAAGGGGGTCTTCCGGAGACAGCTCCACACCCTGACCGGATCGGAGCAGGTAGTTGCTGGTGTTGCCTCGGCGTTGGGCGATGCGGTCAGGGTAAGCGGCCATTAATAAACGACCAGCGGTGTCATTGTCTGGTTCAACAGGGGTTGCTGCTTGTTTTTTCAAGCGACTTTCCCAACGTTTAATTAGCTGTTGCGCACGAAACAAAGCACCTTTGCTGTTTTTTTGTGAAGCTGCCGACTGAAACAGTGCCAACCGGTGATGAATGTTGGCAGACCGTTCTTTGGCTGAACCCAGCAGATCCCGTTCTGATAAAATCGCGGCCAGCTGGCTGCCTATACGCAGATAACCGCGTTCAGCAGCTCTTAATAACATATGAGCAATGCGTGGGTGTGTGCCAAGAGCTGCCATTTGCAATCCCTCAGGGGTGATCTGCAGATGACCTGACGATGTTTTGGTAATGGCTTCCAGCTGTTCTAACAGTGCCAGTGCTTCCTGATAACGACCGGCATTAGGCTTTGTCAGCCAGAACAGTTCATTACTGTCACTACAACCCCAGCTGCACAGTTCCAGTGCCAGTGGTGCCAGATCCGCTTCGGCAATCTCGGCGGTTTCATGATGTTCCAGTCGCTGGTGTTCGGACTCGGTCCAGAGGCGATAGCACACACCGTCTTCCAGTCGTCCGGCTCGACCTTTACGCTGGTCGGCACTGCTGATGCTCAGGCGACGGGTTTCCAGTCGTGTCATTCCCATGCCCGGATCGTAAACCGCGCGTCGGGTAAGGCCGGAATCCACAACGATACGAATACCTTCAATGGTCAGGCTGGTTTCGGCAATATTGGTGGCCAGCACTACCTTGCGTCGCCCTGACGGTGCAGGCTGTATGGCGGCTCTTTGTTGAGCCAGTGACAGTTCTCCGAACAGTGGGCGCAGGTCAACCGATTCCGATGAAATACTGTCTTCCAACAGGCTTTGTTCCAATAGACTTTGCACCTGACGGATTTCACCGGCTCCGGGTAGAAATACGAGAATGGAGCCTGATTCTTCGCGCAAAGCTTTTGCAACCGTATTGCTCACCTCTCGACAGATGTTGTAAAAGTTGCGATCTGCCAGAGGCCGGCTCAGATAATGGATGGCAACTGGATAGCTGAAGCCTTCAGAGATGACGACAGGCGCATCGAGCGCTTTACTTAATTCACCAGCCTGAAGAGTTGCAGACATAATCAGCAGTTTCAGGGGTGTCTCGCGATAATGATCCTGACTTTGCAGCGTCAGTGCCAGTCCAAGATCGGCCTGCAGAGAGCGTTCGTGAAATTCGTCAAAAATAATTGTACTGATGCCCTGCAGCTCAGGATCTTCCTGAATCATCCGGGTCAGAACGCCTTCTGTGACCACTTCTACGCGGGTATCGCGGCTGGTTCGGTTTTCCAGCTGCATACGATAGCCAACAGTTTTTCCCACCGGCTCATGCAGCAGTTCCGCCATTCTTGTTGCGGCAGAGGATGCCGCAATACGACGGGGTTCCAGCATCAGGATTTTGCCTTCAGGGTTTTGCTGCAGCAAATGCAAAGGCACCAGGGTGGTTTTACCGGCACCCGTAGGTGCCTGAAGAATGACTCTGTCTTGGGTCTTAAGGGTAGAAGACAGTTCTGCCAGTACGTCAGACACTGGCAGTTCAGGTAGTTCGAACGACATCAGTTGTTTTTCTGCTCTTCGTGGTAGAGGCGGATGATGTCTGAAAGGGCGTTACGCCATGGTCGGGCATGAACCCCGAAGGTGTTCAGAATTTTAGTACAGTGAAAAGTGGCGTTGGCAGGTGGTTTGAACCCTTCGCGGGAGTCCATTTTAGCCATAATCAGTTTGCGAACCTTGAGTTCCCAGAACTGGGAGGCTTCGGCAATCATGATTTCAGCAAAGCCGCTTTCGGACACCGGTTCGGAAGCGCAGTAGTGATAAGTCCCCCAGGCTTTGGCACCGCAGTTAACCTGCTGCAGGACGGCGACGATCACTCTGGCGACATCACTGGCGGGGGTTGGGCAGCCGAGCTGATCAGGGGTTACATAGACTTCCCGGTGTTTAACCATTTGTTCTGCCTGACGACGCAACAGGTTTGGCCGACGGTCGCTGATCACCCAGGACAGGCGCAGAATAATATGTTCCGGACAGCGTTCCCGTATTTGCTGTTCCGCTTGTAGACGACTGGTACCCAGTACTCCAATGGGATTGGTCGGGTCTTTTTCAGAGTAGGGTTCCTGCTTTTCACCATCGAATACCCGGTAACTGGAGGCATGGATCAGAATGATGTTCATGCGGTTACACAGGTCGGCCAGTTCTGCCACCGCGTCGCGATTAACAGCAAAGCATCGGGAGGGTTCGTTCTCGGCCATGACAGGGTTGTTGTACGCTGCAGCGTTTACAACAATGGTGGGTTGATAATGTTTCAGACAGGATTGCAGTTGTACAGCATCACAGATATCCAGCTCACTCCGGTCAGGAGCGTCATAGGTGATGTCTTTGCTGTCCAGCAGTTTGCACAGTTCATGGCCTATCTGACCGGTTTTACCGAGAACCAGTACTCTCATATGTATTCCAGACTCAGAATCGAAAATATGGGTATTGAAACACATTCATCGCCGAAATGCTGTTTGATCAAAAATCTGTCAGAATGTGCCACCGGCAGTTAGGGGCTGTTGGGGTTTTATCGCGAGCTCAGTGGTTTGTAAAACGCTTTTCCGCAAGGCGGACTGGCGCAGTGTGTAGTTAATCTACATCAAGCCAGTTCAACGCAGTGGAAGGGCGTTTTACGAACCACCCGAAGGGCCAAAGCCAGAGTTTCTGTGCCGTTGTTGCAGCAGCTTGAAAGACGTTTGTATTCCTGCGCTGCTGCGCCTAGCCACAAAAACTCTGGCTTTGGCTGAGCACGCGATAAAACCCCAACAGCCCCTAGATATTATGACTATGCTGTCTCTCAGAAGAACCTATTGAGCTGGTTTAAGATGTATCTGGCAGAACATTCTACAGAATCCCCGGAAGATTCAGAGCGTATTCTTCTGGTTGACGATAACCCCACCAATTTACAGGTGTTGTTACAAACCCTGAACGGTCGCGGCTATAAATTGCTGATTGCCAAGAATGGTGAAAGCGCTTTGCGCATTGCCCATAAAGCCAAACCTGCACTGGTGTTGTTGGATATTATGATGCCGGGCATGGACGGCTACGAGGTTTGCCGACAGCTGAAGGAAGATCCGGCCACCAGTAAAATAACGGTCATTTTCCTGTCCGCTCTGGATGACACCAAGGATAAGGTGCGTGGTCTGGAAACCGGTGCTGTTGATTTCATTTCCAAGCCGTTTCAGGCAGAAGAAGTCATTGCCCGGGTTGAGACTCAGCTGAAAATTCATCGCCTGGAACAGGCTTTATCTGCCCGTAACCGTCAGCTGGAAGCAGACAAGGCCAATATCCTGGAAAGCATGAACGAAGGGATATTTGGCCTCGACAGCCGGGGTCACATTACCTTCGCGAATGCCGCTGCTGCCAGTATGTTGGGCTGGTCCATTGATAACCTGATTGGTCAGGGGCTGATTGCCATGATGCTCGGTGAGGCAGGTGACGGGGCTCGCAGCCAGAACCTTGCCCCGATTCAGGTGGCGTTGAATAAAGGTGTCAGTAAAGCGGTGGAAGATACCTTGTTCTGGCACAAGGATGGCACTTCCTTTCCGGTTTATTACTCGTGCACGCCCATTCTGGAAGAGGACAAAATCACCGGTGCGGTAGTGGTTTTTCGAGACATTACCGAGCGCAAGCGTAATCAGGAAGCGTTGCAGAAAGCTCTGGATGAACTGGATCAGCAGAAAGACAAACTGACCCATGTTTCCCGCCTGAGCACGATGGGTGAAATGGCTGCAGGTTTTGCCCACGAAGTGAATCAGCCACTGACGGCGATTTCCAACTATGCACAGGTTGCCAAACGTATGATGACTCGTCTGGAGCACAAAGATGATCCTATGTACGATTCCATCTACGAAGCGATGGATAAAATCAACACTCAGGCACGTCGGGCGGGTGAAATCATTGCTCGTATCCGCTCCTTCGTGAAGAAACCGGATCATGTACTCAGTAGTGTTGATCCGCACAAACTGTTGAGTGATACCGTCAAACTGGCAGAGGTGGATGCCCGCAATAACCATATGGAAATCCATATGGATGTGCCTGTCGATTTGCCTGCGGTCAAGGTGGATCCTGTGCAGATTCAGCAGGTGGCGCTGAACCTGATTCGCAATGGTATGGAAGCGATGTGCGACTCTGAAAATCGCCACATTGGTGTGTGGGTGAAGGCAGAGCCGTTTGAGGAGCGTTTTGTAAAAGTGTCAGTCATTGACCGGGGCTATGGACTGGCGGACGATGCTGAAGAAAAGCTGTTCACGCCTTTCTATACCACCAAGTCTGATGGAATGGGCATTGGTTTGTCTGTCTGTCATTCGATTATCCAATCTCACAATGGTCGCATGAGTTTCCAGCGCCATCCGGAAGGTGGGACGATTTTTGAGTTCACTATGCCGGTGGTTGACTAAGAGTTTGTCGGAATTAAGCCTGTCCTGCTTGCTCTCAGGCCTGCAGGTGTTGATGCCTGTTTGAACAGGGTATAATGCTTCGCTGAATTGATCCGGGTATCGAAAGTGTTTCAGGAGGGAAGCAACAGTGACAGAACAGGTAACTGAATATATGCACGGCCTCGGGCGGAAAGCCCGGGAAGCCAGTGCCGGGATGGCAAAGGCTGAAACCAGTGACAAAAACAGGGCGCTGCTGGCTATTGCTGAAGAGTTACAGGCGGCAAGAGGCGCTTTGCGCAAAGCGAATGCCGCTGATCTTGAAAGTGGTCGTGAAAGAGGACTGGACAGTGCCTTGCTGGATCGTCTGGAACTGACTGATGCCCGTATTGATACCATGGTTGAGAATCTGGAACAGGTAGCGGCTCTGCCTGACCCTGTGGGTACCATTGACGATATGAAATACGTGCCCAGCGGTATACAGATTGGCCAGATGCGGGTACCTTTGGGCGTGATTGGCATCATTTACGAATCCCGTCCTAATGTCACCATAGAAGCCGCCAGCCTTTGCCTGAAGTCCGGTAATGCCGTGATTCTGCGGGGTGGCAGTGAGTCGATTGCTTCCAATCAGGCGATTGCAGCCTGCGTTCAGAAAGGGTTGGCGAAAGCCGGTTTGCCGGAAGCGGCTGTGCAGGTGGTAGAAACTACTGACCGTGTTGCGGTGGGTACTTTGATTGCCATGCCTGAGTATGTGGATGTTATTGTGCCCCGTGGTGGTAAAGGTCTGATTGAGCGCATCAGTAAAGATGCCAGAGTGCCTGTGATCAAACATCTGGACGGCATCTGCCATGTGTACCTTGATGACAGGGCGGATGTGTCTAAAGCGGTGAATATCGCTATTAATGCTAAAACCCACCGTTATGGTGTCTGCAATGCCATGGAAACGTTGTTGGTGCATCAGAGCGTTGCTGACCAGTTGTTACCAGAACTGGCCACACAATACCGTGAAATCGGTGTGGAACTCCGCGGCTGTTCCGAGGTCTGTCGTATACTGCCTGATGCTGTGGCTGCCACAGAAGAAGACTGGGTCACTGAATACCTTGGTCCGGTGCTTTCCATCAAGGTGGTGGCGGATATGGATGAGGCCATCGCGCATATCAACCGGTACGGTTCGCATCATACCGATGCCATGGTGACTGAAGACTACAGCCGTAGTCGCCGGTTCCTGCGCGAAGTCGATTCCAGCTCGGTAATGATTAATGCTTCCACCCGGTTTGCGGACGGGTTTGAGTATGGTCTGGGGGCTGAAATCGGTATCTCAACCGATAAAATCCATGCTCGGGGGCCAGTAGGTCTTTTGGGGCTGACTTCGCAAAAATACGTAGTGTTGGGGGACGGTCATATCCGGAAATAACGGATTGCAGACTGACTCTTGACACGACATTATGCCATCATGTGAAAAGCCTGTTTTCAGGAATACCTGACAGGCTTTCTATTTATTTGAAAGAGACAGGTCCTTAAAGCGTTTATGCAATCTGATCAATTAAAGCAGCTGGTTATCGAAGCCATTGAGGAAATGAAAGGCAATGACCTGACATGTTTAGATGTTTCCGAGATGACGGACGTAACTGACTACATGATTATCGCCTGTGGTACGTCGAACCGCCATGTTAAGTCTGTGGCCGACAACGTTGTGCAAAAGTGCAAGGGTAACGGTGTTCAGCCTCTGGGCATGGAGGGTGAAGACAAGTCCGAGTGGGTTCTGGTGGATCTGGGAGACGTAGTGGTTCACATTATGCTGCCTGCTACCCGCGCGTTCTATGATCTGGAGCGTCTGTGGGAAACCGGTCGCGTCGAGCCGACAGCAGAAGCTGCTGAAGCCTGATGCGAATCAGGCTGATCACGGTTGGGTCAAAAATGCCCGGCTGGGTGGAAGAAGGTTACACCGAATATAGCCGCCGTCTGGGAGCCGACCTGAAGCTGGAACTGGTTGAAATTCCTCTCAACCGTCGCAGCAAAGGGGCAGACGTCAACCGTTTGCAGGAAAAGGAAGCAAACCAGATGCTCGCTGCTGTTGGGCAGGGTGATCTGGTGGTGACCATGGAGATCAAGGGTAAAGCCTGGAGTACCGAACAGCTCGCCGACAAAATGGGCGAATGGATGCACTCTGGCCGTAATGTCAGTTTGCTGGTGGGTGGTCCGGAAGGGTTACACCCGAGCTGTATGGCTCAGGCTGATCTACGCTGGTCTTTATCGCCACTGACGCTGCCCCACCCGCTGGTTCGCGTGGTGGTGGCTGAACAGGTGTATCGAGCCTGGAGTATTTTAAAAAATCATCCCTATCATAAATAGTCAGGAGCTTGTACGGCTCCCAGAGCGGAAGCACTGTTCCCTGCCTGCAGGGAAAGCACTTCACGGAAACGAGTAATGCCAGCGAATACCTTAAAGGATCATAAAGCGGAGCAACGGATTGTCGGCACCCGAGTCTGGCTGGCGTTGTTCATTATGATTGTTTTGGTGTTTGTGCTGATAGCCCGGTTATTTTATCTTCAGGTACTGCGTTATGATGAAATGTCTACGCAGTCTGAAGAAAACCGGGTTCTGCTACAAACCATCCCCCCGGTTCGCGGTCTGATTTATGACACCCATGGCAAACTGCTGGCGATGAATCGATCCAGTCGCAGTCTGACCATTGTGCGTGAACTGGCAGGCGATCTTGATCAACTGATCGCAGATATATCGACGTTAGTACCGATTACTGATAATGAACGACGCCGCTTTGACCAGCGGATAAGACGTCGCCGACCTTTTGAACCCATTCCCCTGAAATTTAATCTGGATGATGAACAGATTGCCACGGTGGCCGTCAATCAGTTCCGGTTACCCGGTGTTGAAATTGATGCGGACCTGGTTCGCTATTATCCGGAAGGCAGTATTTTTGCCCACTCGGTAGGCTACGTCGGACGTATTAATGACCGGGAACTGAGAACCCTTGATCCGGCCCTTTATAGTGGCACTTATGTGACCGGAAAAATTGGTCTGGAAAAATATTACGAATCCATCCTGCTGGGTAAGCCCGGTTATCAGGAAGTGGAAACCAATGCCCGTGGTCGGGTGCTCAGAATATTGAATCAGGTTCCACCGGAACCGGGTAAAGACCTTGAGTTGTATCTGGATACGGAGCTGCAGAAAGTGGCCATTGAGGCACTGGATGGACGACGTGGGGCTGTTGTTGCCATGGACCCCAAGACCGGTGGAGTGTTATCCATGGTCAGTAACCCGTCATTTGATCCCAACCTGTTTGTCACCGGCATCGATTTTGAAAGCTTTGACGGGTTGAACAAAAACATTGAACGGCCTTTGTATAACCGTGCGACGCTGGGTGAGTACCCACCGGCATCCACCATTAAGCCCGTTATAGGACTTGCGCTTCTGGCGAACGATGTGGTGGATAAAAATACCAAAATCTTCGATCAGGGCTGGTTTCAGTTGCCGGGCAGTGATCACCGCTTTCGTAACTGGAATCGCCGTGGTGACGGTTGGGTAAACCTGTATCAGGCGATGGTGCGTTCAAACGATACCTTTTTCTACAAGCAGGCTGGCGAACTGGGTATTGATAGAATGCATGACTTCCTTAGCCAGTTTGGTCTGGGGCGACGAACCGGTATTGATATTGGTGAAGAACGTCCGGGTCTTTTGCCGTCACGGGAATGGAAGCGTGGTGCTTATGGACAGCCCTGGTATCCGGGAGAAACCGTCATCGCCATTATTGGCCAGGGCTACAATTTGGCGACTCCTCTGCAACTGGCCGAGTTCACAACGATTCTGGCAAACCGTGGCAAACACGTTCAGCCCCGGCTGGTGAAGGAGGATATGCCCGAAATTCAGAGTCCCGAGTGGGGGCAGGATGTGGATGTCAGGGATGAAGACTGGGATCTGATCATTGACTCCATGGAGGATGTGATTAAAAGCCCGCGGGGAACCGCACACTGGCGTATTGGTCGAAACCTGAAGTACCGTATTGCGGGGAAAACCGGTACTGCACAGGTGGTCAGTATTCCTCAGGGGGAAGAATACGACGCTGAACGTTTGAAAGAGTTTGAGCGGGATCATAGTCTGTTTGTAGCTTTTGCACCGGTTGAAGATCCCCAGATAGCTATTTCCGTGATTGTAGAAAACAGCGGTGGTGCGGCCAATGTTGCAAAAACGGTGATGGATCATTATTTGCTCCCCAGGTTAAATCCATCTCTGACCCATGGTTTATCAGTGGATGAAGCTTTGAAAGCGAAGGTAACCAACTGATGGCTGAACAGGATTTTGTACGACAGCTTAATGATGATCATGGTTTTGCCCAGACCCGGGACTGGTCGGAGAAGTTTCATATTGATTTTCTCCTGATGGGTCTTCTGATGATTCTTTGCTGTGCCGGATTGCTGATTCTCTACAGCGCCAGCGGCAAGGATACGGATGTGGTGGTTCGTCAAGCTCTGTATATGCTGGTGGGTTTTGTCGGCATGGTGGTGATTGCCCAGTTTTCACCACGAATGTTGATGCGCTTTTCACCCTGGATGTACGCCGGTGGTGTTGTACTTTTATTAGCAGTGCTGTTGATTGGTATACAGTCAAAAGGCGCACAACGATGGATTCAGTTGCCTTTTATACGGTTTCAGCCGTCTGAAATTATCAAACTGATCATGCCCATCGTGGTGGCGACTTATCTGTCGAGTCGTCCATTACCACCTTCTGTGAAGGATATAGTGATCACCCTGATTATTATCGGCGTTCCTGTGGGGCTGATAGCCAAGCAGCCTGATCTGGGTACCTCGTTGTTGATTGGCTCGTCGGGTGCCTTTGTATTGCTGTTGGCGGGATTACGCAAACGACTGATTTTTTCCGCCATTATGTTGGCTATTCCTGCCGTGTTTGTGTTCTGGCAGTTCCTGATGCGGGATTACCAGAAACAACGGGTACTGACTTTCCTGAACCCGGAAAGTGATCCATGGGGCGCAGGCTGGAATATTATTCAGTCAAAAATCGCTATTGGTTCTGGTGGCCTTTATGGCAAAGGCTGGCTGCAGGGTACTCAGTCGCACCTGGACTTTCTGCCGGAAAGCCATACCGACTTTATTATTGCAGTGCTGGCTGAAGAAATGGGCCTGGTGGGATGTCTGATGCTGCTGGTACTGTATGCGTTGATTATTGGAAGAGGGCTGTTTATCACTCTGAAAGCCCAAACCTTGTTTGGTCGCCTGCTGGCAGGCAGCATCACGTTGACGTTTTTTGTCTATATCTTCGTCAATATTGGTATGGTCAGTGGTTTGCTGCCTGTAGTGGGAGTACCTCTGCCGCTGGTCAGTCGGGGGGGAACCTCTCTGGTAACACTGATGGCGGGCTTTGGAATGCTGATGTCGGTTCATACCCACAAGACCTTTCATCACCGGATGCGCTGAGTCATTGTGAGCCGTTTTCGCGGCTCACCTTTCTGCTTATGATTTTGTCAAGATACTGATTGTTTTTTCATAGACTCGGCTGCTTGAAGTGCTCAGCCCCCCCTCTCGGCCTATCTCTTTAACACAAATCCTGAAACCCTTGCGGCACAAGCTCTGTAGAAATAACGACAAAAGTCGTATAGCGAGCCGGTCGTGTTTTCATAGTCTTCATTTATCAAGGGTTTCAGGACGGTCGCCCCGTCATAAATTGTCAGAAGGTTAAATATTCAATATTTGTGTTAAAGAGATAGGATAATGCCAAGGCTTTAGTGGTTCGTCAGGGAGACGACATTGTACTGGCGTTTGCAGGAACCGAGCCCGGTTCTGCAGATGAAACCGGACGCAGTGATACCGTAAAAACGGATGTTACCCAGTGGCTTGGCATGTCATCGCCCATGTACCGAAGTGCTGCAGCCGTTATGGACCTTCTGCTTTCTCATGAGCCGTTGTCAAACTGTAAAGTTAGTGTCGCGGGCCATTCATTAGGCGGTGGTCTGGCTCAGTTTGCTTATACGGCTATGCAGGGAAGACATGATCCGGAGCGTCTGGGAGGCGCGATTACGATCAATCCGGCCGGGTTATCACAGGGTACTCTCGATCAGCTGGGTGATGAAAGAGTCAGTATGGCTAAAGACAATATTCAGAATATTCGTATCAAGGGTGATCCGGTTTCTCCGAGTGGAAAAAAAGGCAAAATGGAGATTGCGGTTAAAGGAAACTTGATTGGCTCAATTATGACATTGCCTGACCCTGAAAAAAGAGGGATGGGCGTTCATAGTAGCGATGTAGCGATCGATGTTTTGGACTTTCACTCAAATGAATCACCCCGAAGACATATTCTTTGATGCTATGTGCACGTTTTGTCATCATTTGTTGACAGCTGCCTTACATGTTCATGCTAGTTGTTCACAGATTACTGCTGTAGAGTAGAAAAAATAGCGTCCTGTTTTTTTATATATTGTAACGGGGCGTGTACTCCAGACTACAGTTCTGACCAGTATTGCCTTAGCAGGGTCATGAACAAATGTGTGTCTGTTTGAGTATGACAGCAGTATTCAGAGGACTTTAGACATGGCCATTTTTTCCAAAAACAAAATACTGGCACTGACCACGGGCTGTCTGATCTCAACGGTGATGATGGCTGCTCCTGTGCCAGAAAGTACACAGGGCGGAAAACAGGCTTCTACTCAACAGCAGGCTTCTACTCAACAGCAGGCTTCTACTCAACAGAAAGCCTCTTATGCGCCAGCCCGGCCAGAGGTTGAAGCGTTTATTAATGATCTGGTCAAAAATGAACAGTTTTCCAGAAAAGAACTGGAAACGTTGCTCGGCAAAGCAAAGAAGTCTGATCGGGTACTTGAGTTGATCAGCCGTCCGGCTGAAAGAACGCTGGAATGGAAAGATTATCGCAAGATCTTTATGACCGATCAGCGAGTGAACGAAGGCATCGACTTCTGGATGGCTCACGCCGACACACTGGCCAAGGCCGAAAAAGAGTATGGTGTGCCCGCTTCCATTATCGTTGCCATTATCGGTGTAGAAACGTACTACGGCCGACAAACCGGTGGCTTCAAGGTACTGGATGCCCTTTCAACCCTGAGTTTTGATTACCCACCCCGCAGCACGTTTTTTACCCAGCAGTTAAAAGAGTTCCTGATCCTGGTACGTGAACAAAAGCTTGACCCTCATGAGCTGACCGGCTCTTATGCCGGAGCTATGGGTATTCCACAGTTTATACCGTCCAGCTACAGGGCTTATGCCGTTGATTTTACCGGTGATGGTCAATCCAATATCTGGCAACAGGAAGAAGATGCCATTGGCAGTGTGGGTAATTACCTCAAAGAAAATGGCTGGCGGGCTGGAAAACCTATTGCCAGTAAAGCCCGGGTTCAGGGAACCAAATATGAGCAAGCTATTGGTAAAACCGTCAGACCGGCCAAAACCCTGAAACAGCTGGAAGCAGCAGGCTGGAAGCCGGTAAACGTGTTACCATCGGCGACCAAAGCGGCTGCCATGTCCTTTGAAGGGGACAATGGCACAGAGTACTGGCTGGGGATGGAAAACTTTCGTGTCATCACCACCTACAATCGCAGCAAGCTGTATGCGATGGCCGTTCATCAGTTGGCAAAAGAAGTCAATACTGGCTATAAGACAGCCTTACAAAAGAAAAAAACAGACGCCACCATGGCGAATAAGTCCTGAAGAGTAAAATAACGCGGTTTATGCATTCCACAAAAACCTTTAGACAGGCCAGCTTTGCTGGCCTGATTGTCCTCTTTCTGTCTGGTTGTGCCGGAGTTGCGCAGAAAGACGGGGCGCCAGCTAATCCCAGAGATGTCAGTGATATTCCCGATGCGATTCCGGTGGTTCATCAGGGCGCCATAAAAAACTCGCCTTACCAGCATGATGGTGTTCTGTACGAACCGATGATGTCAGCCAATGAGTATTCGGAAGTGGGCATTGCTTCCTGGTACGGCACCAAGTTTCATGGCAAACAGACGGCGAATGGCGAAGTCTATGACCTTTATGGCATGACTGCAGCCCATAAAACATTGCCTTTGCCATCCTATGTCAAAGTGACCAACAGGGCTAACGATCGTTCTGTTGTGCTAAGGGTGAATGATCGTGGACCGTTTGTTGAAGACCGGGTGATTGATCTTTCCTTTGCTGCGGCGAAGAAACTGGGATTTGCCGAGGACGGCATTACAGAAGTTCTGGTTGAAGGTATAGATGTAGGGGCATTTGCAGCAGCGCACATTGAAGGTGAGCATCAGGAAGTGTTTTTGCAGATGGCAGCCTTTAGCAATTATCATAATGCCCAGGTGATGCGACGACAGTTGTCTGCTTCTACCGATACTCCGGTGAAAATAGTAAAAAGTGAAAACGAAGAAGAACTTTTGTACAAAGTAAGAATTGGTCCGGTGCAGACACCGGAGCATATGGAAGCGCTGCTGGATACATTGGAAGCGGGACGATTTGACTCGCCGTATCTGGTTTACGAAACCGTTGCACAATAACTTATTACTTTTAATCGACGGGCGGGATTATAATGTCCCGTTATTGAAAAATTTCAGAGCTGTTTCTTAATGATCAAAAGAAAACACCCTGCCCGGCGTTTGGCTGGGTTGGTCACAATGATGTTTTGCCTGAGTACCGGTATTGCCCGGGTTCAGGCTTCTGCATTGATTCCTGCGGCCCCGAAACTGGGCTCTAAAAGTTACATCCTGATGGATGCCGACAGCGGTGAAATTCTGGCTGCCGAGAAAATCGACGAACCCATGCATCCGGCCAGTCTGACCAAAATGATGACGTCGTACATTGGCGAAGCGGAAGTGGCCGCGGGCAACATCGGACGCAGTGATAAGGTACTGGTGAGTGAAAAAGCCTGGCGTATGGGCGGCTCTACCATGTTTATCGAAGTGGGCGACCGTGTGCCGGTTGAGGAGCTGCTGAAAGGCATTATCATTGTTTCCGGTAATGACGCCAGCGTTGCACTGGCCGAGCATATTGCCGGTAGCGAAGAAGGCTTTTCCCAGATGATGAATGGCACTGCGCGCAAGCTCGGCATGGTGAATACCCATTTTGTTAATTCATCCGGCTGGCCCGCAGAGGACCACTATTCTACAGCCCGGGACCTGGCGGTTTTGTCCAAACACATTGTTCAGGACTATCCGGAAGACTATCACCTGTATGCACAGAAATATTTCCAGTACGGTGTGAACAAGCGTACTGGAGAGCCTCTGCGCCGTCAGGCGAATCGCAACCGTTTGCTGTGGACGAATCCCAGTGTCGATGGTCTGAAAACCGGTCATATTGAAGCTACCGGTTACCATTTGGCTGCTACTGCCCTGCGCGATAATCGTCGTTTGATCACGGTCATCATGGGCTCCAACAGTGAGAAACAGCGTGCCGAGGAAGCCCAGAAGCTGCTGACATACGGCTTCCGCTTTTTCGAAAACGTCGATGTTAAACGCGGTGGCCAGCCGCTGGAGTCGGTTCGAATCTGGAAAGGTGCCGAGGATGAAGTCAATGTCATGATCGAAAAAGACCTGATTGTGACCGTGCCGCGTGGTACAGGGAAAGATCTGACAGCGGTTTTGAAGGTGGATTCCACCATTGAAGCCCCGATTACCCGTGGTCAGCCACTGGGTAGTCTGAAAGTAATGCGCGGCGAAGAAGTTGTGAAAGAAGTGCCACTGCTGGCACAGCGTTCTGTAGAACGTGGCGGCTTCTTCAAGCGTGTTTGGGACAGCATTGTGATGTTCTTTAGTAACCTGTTTTAAGCAGTATTGCTAACTGTTATGAAGCTTCGCGATCGGACAGACTATATTCTGTCCGCTTCTTATGATTTTTGCTCCTGAAGCAGTTAATTTAAGGAGCTTCATTGTTTATTCAGAGTTTTGTGAAAATTAATGGCTGAACAGCAACCGCAACCACCAAAAATTGAATTTCCCTGTGACTACGAAATCCGCATTATGGGCAATGCCGCCCCGGATTTTAAAGATGTCTGCGTAGAAGTTATCAGAAAGCACGCAGCTGACTACGATGGTAACTGTCGCGTGAAACCAAGCCGTGCCGGTAACTTCGAGTCTGTCATGGTTAAAATTATCGCGACTGGTGAAGACCAGCTCAGGGCCATTTATGAAGACCTGAAAGCGACGGGTCGGGTGAAAATGGTGCTCTGATGCCTGTAGAGGGGGATAACATCAGGGAAGAGGGGGAAGCGAACAGCATTTCTACTGCTGTTCAGGCATTGCCACTGAACATAAGAATGCTGGGCAGGCAGGCCTACGAGCCGGTCTGGCAGGCGATGAAAGCATTTACAGAAACCCGTAATGAAGCCACTGTCGATGAGCTTTGGTTTGTGGAGCATGATCCTGTATTTACTCAGGGACAGGCGGGCAAAGCCGAGCATGTTCTGAAACCCGGCGATATTCCGGTGGTTCAGGTGGATCGCGGTGGGCAGGTGACCTATCACGGCCCAGGACAGCTGGTCGTTTATCTGCTTCTGGACGTTAAACGTTCCCGCAAAGGACCAAGAGCCATTGTTTCAGGGATAGAGCAGGCCATTATCAACGTGCTGCATACTTACGGGATTGAGTCCTGTGCCCGGGCGGATGCCCCCGGAGTCTATATTCAGGGTGCTAAAATAGCGGCTCTGGGGCTTCGGTTTCGAAAACAGCGGTCCTACCATGGATTGAGCTTTAATCTTGATATGGACATGGAGCCTTTCAGCCGGATAAATCCTTGTGGTTATGAGGGGTTGAAAGTAGCACAGCTGGCTGATTACGTTACAGCGTTTAATAAACAGGATGTTATCGATAAACTATTACGCAGTCTTATGGATGAGCTGGGTTACGATCGTATAGAAATAACAGGTCAGGGTCTGCCCAGAACCTGAACCAAAAGATTAAGTCTGGAGTGGGAAATGTCGGGTCATACAACATCAACAGAGAGCGGGCTGATTCCTACAGTACAGGTTGAACCGGCAGTCAAAGTAGAAAGTGGTACCAAGTTTGTTAACGATAACGGTATCACAGCCATCAAGAATGGTATTAAAGCCAGTCATCAGGATCCTGCTCCGGTCATGCGTAAACCGGAATGGCTTCGGATTAAAGCGCAGTACGGTACCGGGTTTAAAAAAGTAAAAAGCACGGTTCATCAGCATAAACTCAGCACGGTTTGTGAAGAAGCCATGTGTCCGAATATCAACGAATGCTGGAGTGCGGGCACTGCCACCATTATGTTGATGGGGGATGTTTGTACCCGTGCCTGCAAATTCTGTGCTGTGAATACCGGCAACCCGAAAGGCTGGCTGGATGCCGATGAACCCGAACATACGGCCATCAGCGTAAAGCTGATGAATCTGAAATATCTGGTGCTGACTTCGGTGAACCGGGATGATTTGGAAGACGGTGGTGCAGGGCACTATGCCGAAGTCGTGCGCAGGGTCAAAGCCGAAAACCCTGAAACCGACGTGGAAGTGCTGACTCCGGATTTCATGGGGGTGATGACTGACGTCGAGAAAGTGATGGACAGCGGTATCTCGGTGTTTGCCCAGAATGTTGAAACCGTTAATCGCCTTACACATCCGGTACGCGACCCTCGTGCCAGTTATGAGCAGACACTGGCTGTGCTTGCCCACGCTAAACAATATCGTCCTGATGTTCTCACTAAAACCAGCCTCATGCTGGGACTGGGTGAGACTGACGAGGAAATACTGGAAACCATGGATGATCTGCGTGCCATTGGGGTGGACATCATTACCTTTGGTCAGTATTTGCAGCCCACCAAAAACCACTTGCCGATAGAGCGTTATGTCACCCCCGAGCAGTTTGAGCAGTATCGTCAGTGGGGGCTGGAAAAGGGGTTTCTGGAAGTGGTTTCAGGTGCGCTGGTTCGTTCAAGTTATCGGGCAGAGCAGGTACTGCAAAAAAATAACGTGGGTTTATAACGGCTTTTCAGGTTTCAGGCAGCGTTTTTGGCTGCCTCTGATGGCTGATTATGAAGTAATACCAATCGCACTTTCAAAATCCCTATTGCGCAGCTATTTGAGTCCAATATTCTGCGTTGGGTATCGTCGCCATAGCTACGGCTATGACTCCTCTACCCGCCTTGCTTATTGGACTCAAATAGCTTGCTCATAACCGGCTTGCCATTCTCCGGAAAACAAAAAAAAACCATTTTGTTACAGTAGTTCTAAAATTAATCCGGTATCATTCACCACGTTAATCAGGGTAGATACATTTCTTTTCCTGTCCATGCTGTTGAAAACGTCTGGCAGTTTAAGGGCATATGGACGGCTGGTACGGTTTGAGCCGTTGAGAATAAAAGAGTTTTTATCTGCCGCTGACGGCATGATGAAAAGCCTCTGTAATTAAATTGTGAGCCATGTTTTTAAAACCATATTTTACTGAACTCGATAACAATAAATTTTCTTTCAGTCGGCAGCAGTCCAGCGATTTTGCCAAATGCGTAGCGAACGACTTCAACCCGATTCATGACATTGATGCCAGAAAGTTCTGCGTGCCGGGTGATTTGCTGTTTGCCAAAATCCTCACCAGTCAGGGTTTGTACGAAACCATGGAAGTCAACTTCAATGGTATGGTGGGTGGCGAAACCGAGCTATCGATTGTTGCAGACCACAATGAGCAGTTGCTCATTGTGGATGACAATGAAAAAGAGTACCTGAGCATTCGTCACAGTGGAGCATCCTCACAGGATCAGGCGCTGATTGAGCAGCTGATTCGCAGCTATGTGGCCTTTTCCGGCGAAAACTTCCCTCATGTGCTGGTCCCGTTGATGAAAGACAACAATGTCATGATCAATGCTGTCCGTCCGCTGGTGATGTATGAAAGCATGTCGGTACAGCTTGATCGTCTGAACCTGACGAACCTGACTCTGGAGTCGACAGACAGCCATCTGGAAGTGTCTGGCAAGCGAGGTAAAGTGACCTTGTATTTTGTGTTCAAAGACGGTGGTAAACGGGTGGGTAAAGGTAAAAAAACCATGCTGCTTTCCGGTTTGCGTGAGTATGAACAAAGCGCTGTTGAACAGTTGATTAATAGTTACTCTGAACGCAAACAACAGTTTGCAGCCTGAAAGCCTGCACCGGACGGGAAGTAACGGTTTGCTCTGAAGAACAGCAGTCAATTACGGCAGAATGTGCCAAGGTAATCGGGAGGCTATAGCTTCCCGTTTTTTTTGGGGGAACATATAAGTCATTGCTATGCTCTAATCGCTGTCTCGGAAAATAGAGGATGTGGGCGGTATGAGTAATAGTATAAGTAATAAATGTATCCTGATTCTGGTTCTGCTTTTCTCGTCAATGACCTTGACGGTTGAAGCAAAGGTTGTCGCGCTTGTTTTTCATAATTCATACTGTCAGTCAATTCCCGAAGTACTTGAGTCTTATAAGGCAGCGGTCAGGAAAAAGGGGTACGATGTGGTTGACTTGTGTGTTTCAACCATGTCGGACTATGAATTGAAAAGAAGCATTGAGGTGGAAGCTGAAAAAAAGACTATAAGATGGACTGATATTGAAGGCGTTAATATTGTCGGATCGGTGGTTAATACCGTGCTGGATACTTCATTATCCAAAAATATTAAACAACCGCTGCCTTCTGTGTCCAGGCTGGTATTTGATGACTTCCGGTTCTCGTATAACAATACTTTGCTAACCGGCGTAGAGTCCGGTTTTTTTATGCCCAGTCGGGTGCGTTGGGTTTCTCAGTTATTTGCAAACAATCCTCCTCTGAAGCAAGTTGTTGAAGGATTGTCAGAGGCTGAAGACCATCTAGCTGCTCCAGAGGAAGTGAGTTGTGGCAGGCGTTTCAGTGATGAGCTGCTTACATGGTTGAATAGGAGGAAAGTCAGGATGACTGATAACTGGTCTTCTTTTCCAGATGGGCTCGGCTGGAATCTGATGGTTTATGTATCTACTGTCAGTCTCTGGTACATTACCGGCGAAAGTCGAGTGGCAGAGGGATACTCAAGAACTAACAGGCAGCAAACGACTTGTGACAAAGTGATGTATAGTATCTTCATTTATCCGGCGTTTGCCATTTTTAATATGCACTCGACCTATCACCTTGCAAATCATGTTTTTGGCAGTTCGCTGCCAAATGATCAGTCAGGCTGGAAAAGGTACGTTTTAAATAAAAGGTTGTTGGTTGACGGTTTGGCTAAACAGCTTTTTTGCCCTGAAAATTTCCTGATGAAGGCACAAAAAAAACCGTCCTCTTCTCAGTGGAAAAGGGACTATCATGCTTTATAAACTCCTCCTCCAGCTACATTAAGGATCAGTCCTGAAATAACTTCCCGATTATTCAGTTTTAGTTCGTCATCCCCGCGAAGGCGGGGATCCACTGTTCGTGGTGGATTCCCACCTTCGTGGGAATGACGGAAATACGGAAGTTATTTTGGGACTATTCCTAAGTCAGACGGCAGTAGAATCCAAAGACAGATCGAAGGCCATGAGTCGTGAGACGACAAAGGGCTTTTTGCTCTTCGTTCACTACCAGTGGTAGGAGACAATACGGGGTTCGGGCGATCAGCCAAGGTCAGTTTGTATACAGGGTCTGAGCCACTAAAAAAATACCGTCCATTACAGGTTTACTGCCTGTGTGAAGCATGGTTCAGGCTTCAAGAATTTTCATCGTACGGGGTGGACAATTACTGCCCATGACTGTTTGTGGAGCAGAGTAAAAAGCGCCGGGAGGCGCTTCAGGAACTGTTTATCCACTGTTGCCCGGGTGGCGGCTCAACGAATTTCAGTCAGGACATCTTCCATCGGAAAGCGGGCTTTAATGGTTCTATCCGGCTGGTTAAAGTCTTCCGGGTCGCGATGGCCAATAGCAACCATGGCAACACTGGTTAGTCCTTTTTCATTCAGACCCAGCAGTTGATCCATTTCTTCTGGGTGAAAACCTTCTATCGGGCACGAGTCCAGATCCAGCAAGGCGGCAGACATCAGCAACTGGCCCAGAGGCAAATAAATCTGATGCTTCACCCAGTTGGCGCGTTCTGCCGGTTCCATACTGTTCAGGTAGTTGTTCAGGTAGGCAAGGCGCGTCTCATTCAATGGCTCGCCACGAACATCAGCTGTTAACGCTTCAACTTTTTTCACATCGTCCGGCGTAAAATCGGTTTTTGCTGTGAAAATGAAAATATGAGAAGCAGAGGTCATTTTGCCTTTGTTGCTGTCCCAGCAAACATCGACCAGCTTTTCGCGGAACTCCGCACTGCTGATGACAAAGAAATGCCAGGGCTGGCTATTAATTGAAGACGGAGCCAGTCTCAGGGTTTCCTTGAGAATCTCAATTTTTTCTTCATCCGCCACCCGGTTCGGGTCGAACATTTTGGTGCTATAGCGATTGGCAAGCAAATTGACAATATTAACGGTCATCAGTAGCTCCTGCATCAGGATGGTATTCCTCTGGTGTGTGTTGTACAGAGGTGCCATCGGAAAATCCATACTCTTTACTGCTTTTTGATATACTCCGGTGTCTTCATAAAGGAACACGCGCAGGGCTGACACTGCGTTAAGAACAACAACAGGAAATAACTGAAGAAGTAACAGGAAGGAATGTAACCATGCCCGCATACCGTTCGAGAACCTCGACCCATGGTCGCAATATGGCTGGAGCTCGCTCACTCTGGCGTGCGACGGGTATGAAGGATGACGATTTTAACAAGCCAATCATTGCGGTGGCGAATTCCTTTACCCAGTTTGTACCGGGACATGTGCACCTGAAAGACATGGGGCAGCTGGTCGCCCGGGAAATTGAAAAGCACGGTGGTGTCGCCAAGGAATTCAATACCATTGCCATTGATGACGGTATTGCCATGGGGCATGACGGTATGCTCTATTCCCTGCCCAGTCGGGATCTCATTGCAGATTCGGTGGAGTACATGGTGAATGCCCATACCGCCGATGCTCTGGTGTGTATATCCAACTGCGACAAAATCACTCCGGGGATGCTCAATGCAGCATTGAGATTGAATATTCCGGTGATTTTTGTTTCCGGTGGCCCAATGGAAGCAGGCAAAACCAAACTGGCAAATCATGGTCTGGATCTGGTGGATGCCATGGTTATTGCCGCTTCGGATGCCAGTGATGAAACCGTCGCTGAATATGAACGCTCTGCCTGTCCTACCTGTGGTTCCTGTTCAGGCATGTTCACAGCTAATTCCATGAACTGTCTGACGGAAGCTCTGGGGTTGTCGTTACCTGGCAATGGCTCAATGCTGGCGACCCATGCAGACCGGCGGGGGCTTTTTGAAGAGGCCGGACGTCGTATTGTCGAAATCACCAAACGTTATTACGAGCAGGACGATGAGGGTGTTCTGCCGCGCAGTGTTGCCAGCTATCAGGCTTTTGAGAATGCCATGAGTCTGGATATTGCTATGGGCGGTTCAACCAATACCATTCTGCACTTGCTGGCAGCGGCTCAGGAAGGACAGGTGGATTTCACCATGAAGGACATTGATGTTCTGTCCCTCAAAGTGCCCCAGCTGTGTAAAGTGGCACCTAATACCCAAAAGTACCATATGGAAGATGTGCATCGCGCTGGTGGTGTGATGGGTATTCTGGGCGAGCTGGATCGTGCCGGTTTATTGAATAATGAAATACCGACGGTGCACAGTGCATCGTTTGCCGAGGCCTTGCAGAAGTGGGATATCAAACGTACAGAGGATGAATCGGTTAAATCCTTCTATCGCGCAGGCCCAGCCGGTATTCGAACAACCGAAGCCTTTAGTCAGGCTACTCGCTGGGACACACTGGATGATGATCGTGAGAGTGGCTGCATCCGTAGCCTGGAACACGCTTTCAGTCTGGAAGGTGGTCTTGCGGTTCTGACCGGCAATATCGCTAAAGACGGCTGTGTGGTGAAAACCTCGGGTGTTGATGACAGCATTCTGGTATTTGAAGGCTCTGCCCATATTTGTGAAAGTCAGGAAGACGCGGTGAATGACATTCTTGAAGGCAGGGTGAAGTCCGGAGATGTGGTCATTGTTCGATACGAAGGCCCTAAAGGTGGCCCGGGCATGCAGGAAATGCTGTATCCAACCAGTTACCTGAAGTCCAAAGGGCTGGGCAAGGAGTGTGCACTGCTGACAGACGGACGTTTCTCTGGCGGAACCTCCGGCTTATCGATTGGTCACGCCTCGCCGGAAGCGGCTGCAGGTGGAGCTATTGGGCTGGTTGAGCAGGGCGATCGGATTCGGATTGATATACCAAACCGAACGATTGACGTGCTGGTGTCTGATGAAGTATTGGCGCAGCGCCGTCAGGCAATGGATGCTAAAGGCAAGGCTGGCTGGAAGCCGCTGAAAGATCGACCACGCAAGGTGTCGGCAGCTTTGAAAGCCTATGCTGCCATGGTGACCAGTGCGGATAAAGGCGCTATCAGGGATATTTCAGCTCTGGATTAATTCTCTTTATCAAACGCAAATAAAAGCCACCCTGAAACACGTATTCAGGGTGGCTTTGTTAATCATTTTCTTACTGTTTGACCATTGCCTTATTGAATAACAATTCTCAGGGCAACCAGTATCAGAAACAGTCCACATAAGCGATTAATCAGTAAGCCTTGCTTTCGCAGGGTTGGTAATACGGCGGAATGACCGGCAACCGAAGCAATCAGGCAATACCAGATACCATCACACAGAGTAGCCATCAATGCCATGAGCAGCTGGGTGGTGCGGGTTGATTCCGGAGTCACAAACTGGCTGAACAGTGCCAGAAAGAAAACAGCGATTTTAGGGTTTAAAAACGCAATCAGAAAACCGTCTCTTGCTGCCTGATACAGAGGCAGATTGTTTTCCTGTTTAACGGCATCGGGGGTGATGCTGCCCTTGGAAATAATGGATTGATAACCCAGCCAGGCCAGATAGCCTGCTCCGACAATCGTCATTACTTTCAGTAACTGGGGTGACTCTGTGATCACTACTGCCAGACCTGCTGCAACAAGAAAGGCATAAAGCCCAATGCCTGCAGCATGAGATGTCGCTGTTATCAGTCCGTGCAATTTCGAGCCCTGAACCGTGTATTTCATCACCGCAACAAGACTGGGACCGGGAGAAATAGCACCAAGAACACAGATGGTTAACAATGATAACCAGGCAGAGGTTTCCATAATACAGCCTTTGGAAGAACGAGGAGGGGAGCAGCTTGCTCCCCTTTGATTATTGGAATAGTTAACCGGCAGAGTATATCGGTTTATAGATTCTGAATCAGCAGCAGTAAAATCAGCCCCGGACAGACAAGGCGGGTGTACCAGGGCCAGATTTTCCAGAACAGACTGCTTTCAAGTTCCGGGTAACCCTGACTGAGCTCGGATAGCAAGCGATCCTGCCGTATCACCCAGCTACCGTAAATCGCAATCATTAAGCAAAGTAGAGGCTGCATGTACTGGGTGGCGAAGGTCACTGCCAAACCCAGCAGTGTGTCAATGTGAACAATTATTACGCTGGAAATCGCTGCAGAAACAAGCGACAGCAGCCAGCAGGCTCTCTGACGCACAAGTGACAGGCGCTCTACCATGGCTGCAATGACCGGTTCCATCATGGAAATGGATGACGTCAGGGCGGCAATAGTCAGCAATAGGAAAAATGCTGCTGCCACAAGCTGGCCAACCATTCCCAGCTGATCAAACAAGGTGGGCAGAACATTGAATACCAGCTTGTCTGCACTGTATAGGTGCCCTTGAGCATTGAATATTTCAACGCCCTGATGCGTGGCAGCGTACATGCAGGGAATGATTAGCATGCCTGCCAGAAAAGCAACAGAGCTATCCACCAGTGTCACCTGAAGTGCGGTTTTGGGCAGATTGGCTTTTCTGCTCAGATACGACCCGTAAACCATCATGCATCCGGTACCCAGAGACATGGAAAAGAAAGACTGCCCCAGAGCGCTGATCAGCAGCTTGTGATCCAGAATACGGGAAAAGTCGGGCAACAGGTAAACCCTGAGTCCTTCCATACCACCGGGACGAGTGAGGGCAAAGGCAATCAATACCGCCAGCAGAACAAACAAAGAAGGCATCAGTCTATTGCACCATCGCTCAATACCGTCTTTTACGCCTTCAGTCACAATCAGGGTGGTCAGCGTCATAAACAACAGGGTGACGACAATGGAGCTGGATGTTGTAAAGCCTGACAACCATTGGCTGACACCGGTCATACCTGCGAGACTGGCAACCGGAGCGATTGAAAAGCCAATAAACCAGCCTCCTACAATGCTGTAGAAGCTGTAGATCAGGGTCATGGTCAGCAGACCTGCAACTGCCGTTCCTGCTCCAAGAAGGCGTAACGCCGGGAGTTTACTCAGGGAAGCCATGGCAGAAATATTATTACTCTGCCGGTATCGGCCTATGTTCAGCTCTGCAACCAGTGTGGGATAAGCAAGAATAAAAGAGAAACACAGATAAACCAGCGTAAACGCTGCACCACCGTTTTCTGCTGTCTGGATGGGAAAACTCCAGATATTTCCAACACCAACAGCGCAACCGGCTGCTGCGATAATAAACCCGATGCGGGAACTGAACTGCTCCCGTTCGACCTCGTGGGCAGGGTCGTTGCTACAGTTTGTCATTGTTCTGGGCAAAGCCTTTACTCCGGACACTGGCGCAGTCATGAAGGATTCACTTCAATGCTCGGACTCGTTTGCCTGTGTTCCTGTTAATAGAGGCAAACGAACTCTTGTGCTGAGGGCAATGACTTTATGCCAACAGCAGCAAGACCTCCTTTTGCTGGGACCCGGATACTATAGCAGTCTTCTTGGCGAGAGCAGTTCTCTCAGCGAGCAGGCCGGATAAACAGCAGGGGCTTGCCTTTTTCCAGAACGTAGGGGTAAGCAATGGTGGCATTGTTATCACCGGTGCCCACTTCGTCCGGAGCCAGATAAAGGTAGACCCAGCCGGGCAGTCTGGCACTCAGCTTTTGGTAGAAGACATTTTCACTGATGCTTTCCAGACCTTCCCCCTGAGTAATGGCCAGTCTCGGGTAGGCATCATTGTCTTCGGAAGGAAAGAACCAGGCGGGTTGTCCGGCAATACTGTAATAAGAGAAAAACGGTGCCTGATCGACGGCTACCGGTTCCGGTACATAAAGGCTCAGAACACAATTAAGGCGGGCAAAGTTACAGATGCCTCCGGACTGTTCCAGATACCACTGCTTGAAAGCCAGTCCGTTCAGCTCAAAAGGTTTCCTGATGGCCTGAGCCTTGTATCCCATTTCTTCGAGAATGGCCAGCGATGCTCTGCCGAGCATGGCTTCCATCTTGTCTCTTGCCCTGCCTTCATTGTCAGCCATCTCATCAGGCATCCAGGCGAACAGGCGGTGGTCGCTGTAATGGCTGGCACCGGGTACCGACCAGCCCCAGTAAAAGCTTTCAAAAGCTCCATAGGGCTGAACATTAACCCCTACTATTCCACTGCCGCTACCGTAAGCAGGGTGGGATATATTCCCCAGTTTATTATCCTGAAGCTTGCCTTCTTTATCATAAGCGCCGCTGGGCAGCTGCTGATCGTGTATCTGCTGACTCATGCCGGCAGAATGAACCATGTTTTTGGCTTTGGACCATTCATCGTTGTAGGAAGATTGGTTATACATGGCGCAGCCTGTCATCATCGCTGTGGCTATGACCAGCAGGTAACGGATTGTCATGCCGTTGTCTCCTCTCCTCTCCTGAGCGCTTATGAGAACTACCCGTCACTGGATAGTTATTGATTAGGCTTTAGCCGTTTCTGTCATTCGGGGCATCGGCCGGGCAAAAGCCGCCTTTATGGAATAACGATCCTTGTTGCAAATACTTCTAGTAAGGCTCTGTCTTTAGTATGATAGGTAGTAACCACAATGCTTTTTGGGGTTGTTACAGAGTGAAAAAAACTCTGCTTTTCGAGAGCTGACTGTTTTTTGACCCTGCCTGCTTTTTTCGGGGTGCTACTGTCGGTCAGTTCCGGGTTAAGGATTTTTATCGATGCTGTCGGTGATAGAAGGCTTTATCAAAGATGTACCGAATAACAACTATATTGCTTTTCGTTTTGCTTCTTGCTGGTTGTGACCAGAGAACTCTACCTCCTAAAAACTATAAGCTGGACGAAGGGGTCATGACGCTTTTGCTTGATGCCAAGGAAGATGCCATCCGTCGCAAAGATGCTGCTGCGGTGAGAGGCTTTTATTCAAAGCATGTCGTCATGGATATTACGGGCCCGAAAGGTCAGATGTTTCAGGGTTCTTACAAAATGGTGTCCCGGCAGGCGGAAATAAATGCTGAATATGGCAGGGATTTTTATTCGGAAATTCTGGAACGAGTGGTTTATGTTTCAGCGAATCAGGATAAAGCGATAGTACAGCAGCGCATCAAGGAGTCCTGGCTGTTCAACTCCCACTTCAACGATGTCATGGTGGAATCCATTAACCGGATGGAGTGGGAGCTGGTGGATAACGTTCCGCAAATCACTCGCGTCAGCAAGCGTATTCTGGATCGCAAAGTATTGAACGAAGTTGACCGGCAATTACCGGCAGGGGAATACCTGTTAAACGACGCCTGATCAGATGACAGGCGCTCCTGCCAGTGTCATCGAGAGTGTCAGAAGCTCATCCCACTCGTTAATCTGGGTCAGTCCTTTTATGCCCTGATCAATGATGCCGACATGCTCCAGCATTTGTCGTAGTTCCCGTTCTGATTGACGACTCATTCCCTTTTCCAGAAGCCCCCGACGTTTCTTCAACATAAAAGGGGAAAAGCCATGGGCTTTAGCGGCCTGCTCAATCGCCAGCTCGGTACTGATACCTCTGGATTTAAGACGGCTGAGGTGGCACAACAAACGTACTTCTCTTGCCAGTGCCCAGAGAACAATGGGTGGCTCTATGCCTTCCGACCGGAGACCGCCCAGAATACGCACAGTATTCCTGACATCACCCTGCAAAGCCGTATCGGCCAGCTGAAAGACATCAAACCGGGCATTATCTGAGACCACTTCACGAACGGTTTCGACATCAATGGTGTTGCCATTGGCCAGCAGTTTGAGTTTTTCAATCTCCTGTGCTGCCGCCAGCAGGTTGCCTTCAATCCTTTCGGCCAGCAGTGCTACGGCATCTTTCGAGGCTTCATAACCTGCCATTTTAAAACGATGGGCAACCCAGCCCGGTAGCTGACGGTGTTCAACCGGCCAGATCTGGATGAACACACCGGCTTTTTCCAACTGCTGAAACCACTTGGCTTTCTGTGTTGCGGCATCCAGCCGGTCGGTAATGATCAGCAACAGATTATCCGGAGAAGGGTTTTGCAGATACTCCAGCAGTGCTTTGCGCCCTTTGTCTCCGGGTTTGCCATTGGGCATTCGCAGTTCGAGAATCTGCTTTTCAGCAAACAGGGAGAGCGAGTTAGCTGTTTCCAGAAACTCGCCCCAGTCAAAGCTGTTGTCGATATGGTAGGAGTGTCGCTCGGTAAACCCCTGCTGGCGAGCTTCCTGACGGATAGCATCGCAGCATTCTGAGATTTGCAGGGGTTCATCGCCACTGACGATGTAGAGACTGCCAAGCTGGCGCTGTAACTGCGCACCAAGCTGCTCAGGTTTTAATTTCATTCCCTGGCCTCAAGTGCCTCCAGTTCCTGTTTGCGAACCTCCCGGGCGCGTTCAGTTTCCTGACGCAGGGCATCGCCTGACATGGCCGCCACCCGACGAACTGTAGAGCTGATGATGTCCTGACGCAGTTCATTAAAGATAATGCGCTCTTCGTTGCTGGAAGCATTGGACTGGTTCTGGTTCTGGGTAAAGAAACGCTCGTTACGCAGCTCCATGGGGGCAAACAGTTTCAGGCCGTCATCGGTTTCCAGCTGATAGGTGACAGACAGGGTTAACAGCCGGTCATAACTGCCAGCAGCGGATTGAGAACGTTGCTCGGAATCCTGATTGATGCGGGTGACTACCAGGCGATAAGGTGCGTCATCGTTCATGCTGATGCCAGACAGGGTAAGTGCTCTGCGAAGATCCCGGACAAAGGTTCTGTCAGAACCGCTGACAGACAGTTCGGACAGCTCACTGGCAATATCCATTTGTCCCCGCAGCTGAAAACCGCATGCAGTTAACAGGCTGGTGATCAGTAACAATGGCAGAATGGCACTTTTGTATATGGCACTTCGGTGAAAGTGTATTGCTCGTTGTGTTGATAGCTGTCTGAACATGATCTCTCCATAGCACACAAGACCGACGGTTAATCGCCCAACAATAACATGCTGACCACTTGGGGTTAAAGGGAAGGATGTATCGCTAGCGCGGTTTTATTTTGTCAGGGTTTAAATTTTGTTTCTCCTCACCAAAAAAATAAAACAATATAGGCGGAGCTTTTCGATAATAAAGTGCTACATAAATTTGTGGAACCAAAGTATTTGTTATCTTGAATTTAAAGGCTATAAAATGACACTATGTAGTGTCCTTCATATAATTCTGAAAAATAATAAAAAGAGTTGAATGCCTCCATGCCTGAACTGCTTTTTTACAAAGAACCTGCGCCCCTGAATCGTGAAGCTCACAAGGCGTTGAAATATAAATCATCAACAGACTATCGCTTTACTGAAGATGTTAACTCTGTTCCATTGACGGGGATTGAATTTTTCGAAGCCAGCCGGGATATGCCGGTACTGTTCAGCAAAGATAATGAAGGTCATTATTTTCCTCTTGCATTGCTATCCCTGATGGAAGCCGGACATAAACAGCTGGACGACGGTGGTCGTTGGGAGAACAGCTATGTTCCGGCTTTTGTTCGTCGTTATCCTTTTGCCATGACGGACGAAGGAACGGTTTGTTTCGATAAAGCAGCCGGTCAAGTGGGTAAAGAGGAGGGCGATGCACTGTTTGATGAAGACGGTGAAAATTCAGAAACGCTGAGTAATATTATCAGTTTCCTCAACAACTACGATCAGCAATATAAAAATACCAGAGCCTACTGTGACGAATGTGACGAACTGGAACTGTTTACCCCTTTCAATTTGCAGGTGCTTGTCGATAAAGATAAACCACTGAGACTTGAAGGCCTTTATGCCATTGATGAAAAGAAGCTGGCTGAATTGCCAGAAGATAAAATCAATCACTGGTTTAAATCAGGATGGCTGGCATGGAGCTATGCACATCAGCATTCACTCGGAGCCTTAAAGCGGCTACTGAAAAAACAACAATAACAGAGAGAGTCACTCAATAAACAAAAAAACAGAAGAGGGCTTTTGCCCTCTTTTCTTCTGACGAAGACGTATCAAAAATTAATTCAGAATAATAAAGAGAAGGAATCGCCATGGAAGGCTTTCATCGTACAACGCTGTCCAGTTCTATCGATCTGGTCAACAGAAAGGCCTTTAGTCACCTTCACTGGCCAGCAGTGACAGGCGCATTGCTTTCTACTCAAGCGCTTGCGGTTGACAATGATATTCAGGCGGTCGATGGCATCACTTCGGTCACCAGTGTCAATAACGTTCATACCATTACTTCCCTCAAGCGTTCTAATTCTTCTGCCATTAATGTGTTTGATAAGTTTGTTGTGGGTAATGCTCATACCGCCAATCTGACGGTACCTGCTGATGCCAGCAACCTGGTGAATATTGTCAGGGGAAGTGACGCACCTGAGATACACGGCATTCTCAATAGCTATAAAAACGGTACGCTGGGCGGCGATGTTGTGTTTGCCAGTTCGGCAGGGTTTGTCGTCGGTGAAACCGGTGTTGTTAATGTGGGCAGTCTTTCTGTCAAAACACCCGACGGCAGCCTGATGGATGCCCTGCTGAGTGGTGGTGAGCCGGTTAATGCCGAGGTGAGTAATCTTCTCAATAACAGTTTCAGTGTGTCGTCTTCAGGGTTGGTCAGGATTCAGGGGAAAATCAATACGGCATCGGGTGTTGATATTCATGCTCACAGTATTGAGGTTGGTGATAACGCCATTGTAATAGCCGGTAATGCGGCCTCTGCCACCGGTGTCAGCAATTACGGTGTGAATGATGATTACACCGCGGTTAACGTTGATGACCTGACGATTCCAACGGAATTAAAAGTTGACGGTGGCAGCATTGTGCTGAAGGCCGCCAGCACGGCGGATAATGCCATTAACCTGTCGGGTGATTTGTACGCCGATGGCGGTTTTACAATCACCGCCAGCGACATTAATCTTGCCTCGGATGCAACGCTGGATGCGCGTCATGCCAATGGTTCCAGCCGAGGCGATATAACCCTTACGGCGGCCGTGAGTGAAGAAGCGGGTCTTGGTGTGGTGAATGTCAGCACGGCAATCGACCTTGATGGTCAAGTGTATGCCGCTAACCTGACGGCAACGGCGGAATCCAAAGCCGCCAGTAGCATTAAAGAAGAGCCCGGCGCTGCCATAGGCTCTGCTGTGGGCGGGGCTTTCGCAGGCGCTTCATTTTATCTGATGGAAGCGGACGCAGAAGCTACCGTTAACGTCAACAGCAATGCTCATATAAACGCCAGTGGTAATGTAATCCTGAGTACGGAATCCCATGCGATTGCGGATGCTTCTGCCATTACATTGGGGAATGCGTTGCCCGGTGCCGTAGCGGCTATTTACGCCTCCAGTGATGCCACCAGTATAACTCATGTAAAATCCGGCGCCACCATTGAAGCCGGGGGCGATTTAGAGGTTTCAGCCCATAACGAATCGTATGTATCAGCAACGGCGTTTAACCTGATTGCAGAGGATGCCAACAAGGTTGTGATTGCGGCGGCTGTGGGTGAATCTGACGTTGATGCAACCGCAAAAATTGACAGCGGCGTGACTCTGGATGCTGATAATTTGGTGGTTGCCGCAGACAACCAGAATTACTATCACGTTTCTGCTTCGGCTTATGGTTTGAAAGCAACCCGTTATGGTTTGGCAGTGGCGGTGGGTGACTTTAATACCAATGCCACTGCGGAACTGGGCAGTAGCCTTGGCACGGATCAGGATAAAACCGGCGATGTCACGATTACGGCTTTAGACCGGACTCTGAACCAGAGGGTTCATTCCGGTGTGACGGTGGGTAGCAACCTGTTTATGCGCACCATTGGCTCTAAAGCCATCAGTGGCATTTCGGCGCTGCAAAATGGTGTTCATAACTATACGACCAAGTACCTGCCTATTGGGCACTCGGCACCCACGGATGAAAGTGGAAAGATCAACTTTAAAGGCGGCTTGTCGTTTTCTTTAAACCTTTCTGACCACGAAGCGTACAGCTATCTCGGTACCAATGTGTCCGGACAGGCCGATGCGCCTCATATCCATGCCACCGGCAATGTGCTTGTTGCCAGCCAGACGGATCTGGGCTCGGATAACGCGCCCGTGGCGGGGGGGAATAGCAGTGGTGCTCTGGGTGGTGATCAAGGAGGGTATCGCACTTCGTCGGAAACAGCGGTTTCATCACCGAATAAGCAGTCGGGAGGGGACAATCAGACTCCAGCTTCTGACAAAAGCCTTGCTTTGGCACTCAATTTTGCCATTAACGACAGTGACGCCGTGGCAGAAGTTGGCGAATCGGTTCAGATTGATGCCGCTAATCTTGGCGTGATCGCGGCGCAGCACATGCCCATTGTGTCCACTTATGATAAGTGGGATAACTTTTCCGATGTAGTCAGCAAGTTTAATGGTGTCGGAGGTCTACAGAATAATATCCTTACGGCCTTTGCCAATGCCGGAGCCGCGGCAGATAAAGAAGCCTATGGTGGCAGTTTTAATGTTATCTGGAATGACATGGACACCAAAGCCTGGATAGACGACAACGCAAAGGTAACAACCACGGGAACAGGCAATTGGAGTGCCAGTCGAACTGTTGAAGCCAACAGCCGCATTCCCGGTTTTCTTGGTGACAGCAGCGTTTTCAAAGACATTACGTACACCTTCGATTTTACGGACTCAGTCACCGTCCATGCGTATAACCTGATGGAAACGGCGACGGTAGCGGGCAACCTCGGTACGCTTGGTTTGTTGCCCAATGCCAATGGCACCAATGAAAAAGGCAAGTCCATTGGTGGTTCCATTTCTTACAATCAGCAGTCCGGTTCGGCGGTGGCGGGTATTGGCAAGGCCACGGTTAACGCGGCGGGTAATGTGGGCGTTTACAGTGAAACCGACGAACGTCATTTTCTGGTGACACCGTCGTCGGGTCAGGGCAGTGGCGTTGGTTTTAGTGGTGTGCTGGGCTTTTTAAATTCTGAAGTACTGACCCACTCTTCATTGCATCATCAGGCGCAATTAAGCGCAGATAACCTGCTGATTGTGGCGAGTCATGATTTTGGAAACTGGGCGGCGGCCGGTGCCTTTAACTGGTCAGATGAGTCCGCAGTGGGCATTGCGATTGCTGCCAATGTTTCTCAGGGTGATACCAAAGCGTTTATTGGCGATAACAGCAGCGAGTACAACAAGGTCACGTTTGAAAACAGCAACAACGTGAAGACCGACAAGCCTGTGCCAGATTCACCTACGGCGCCTGCACCCACGAAAGGGATTGTGGTGAATTCGGTAGCTGTCCGTGGTCGTGCGGCGGGTACGAATGGCTCGCTGGCAGTGGCGGGTGCCGCAACAACGGAACCTTCTGATAAGCCGGGAATGGGCACCAAGTTTGAAAAATGGTTCAACGGGCTGTCTTCCAAAGTGGCTTCGAATTACACCGGCGCTTCCGGCAGTGGCGGCGATGCTTCCGTAGGCAGTGCGTCTGAAAGCGGAAAAAATGACTCAGGCGGTTCCGGTAACAGCTCTGCCGAGGTGTCCGCCGATCAGACCGGATTAGCCGGTGCGGGCAGCTTTACCGTGTCGGTTAATAACATTGATGCCAAAGCTATGATTGAGGGTGCTTCTATCAGCGGGCACTACAATGGCAGCAGTTACAATGATGTGGATGTCGACGTTCAGGCTCTGGAAAAAGTGGTGTCTGCCAGTGCCTCGGGTTCAGCGGCATTGTCATTGCTGGGCGCACAATCACCGACCAACCAGAATACGATTGCCGGTGCTATTGCTTATCAAATCAGCTTTAACGACGCACTGGCCTGGATAAAAGATTCAACCATTTCCTACGCCGACGATGTCAGTGTGCAGGCTCTGCATGGTGGCGATCAGACCTCGGTTGCACTGGCGCTGTCTGTGACCAAACCGGATTCGTCATCCGGACAGACACGCAATGGCGCACTGTCCGTTTCTGGTGCTCAAATCTTCGACGGCACGTCTGCACGCATACAAGGCTCTTCCATCAGCTCCAACCAAGGCAGCGATAATAATCTGGAAGTGTCGGCTTATAACAACAGTCATGTGGGAGTCGGTGGCGGTACATTGTACGCCGGTGGTAAGCAGGGTGCTGGTCTTGCTATTACGTTTGCTGAAATCAACGATCCTTCAGCCATTATCGGTGATGCCAATCCCGATGGTAATAATACCCTCAGTACTGCTTACGACGAGGACGTTTATGATGGCGCAGCCACGGAAGCCATTATTGATTTTAGTGGCAGTAACCGCTCTTATCTGAACGACTTTGACCGTGTAGATGTCAGTGCCCGCAGTCTGAGTCAGATTGGTATTGGCGCGGCAGGCATTGGCTACAACAATAATCAGGAAGATTCGCTCGGTTTTCAGGGCAGCTTTGCCATAGGTTCTATTGGCGCGGATACCAAAGCGTTAATCAAAGGCACGAATATTACCGGTGCTGGTGTCGTCAATGCGAACGCCAGTGGCGACAAAGACGGTAGTCTTGACTCCATTCTCAGCGGATTGGGTTCCAGCAAGTTAAATAAGGATTATGACTTTAGCGGCGCTGAAGCCATTGATAATACCAACGTTCATACCAATGAAAACGGCAGTGGTTCGACCTACAGCTATTCATCGGAAGGCAAGCGGATTATTGCTGTAGCGGGTGCTGTTCAGATGGGCAAAAAGAATCTGGGCATTTCCTATGCCCATGCCGACGTTAAAAGCGAAACCAAAGCCCGCTTGGTAGACGTCAATATCAATAAAAACGATGCCGCCGCAGACGTTAGCGTGAATGCCCGTGATGATTCATTGCTTTACACCGTAGCCATTGGCGTTGGTGTGGGGACGGGTGGTTTTTCCGGCGTTGGCTCTGTGGCGGTTAACCGTTTGAATAATCAAGTGCTGGCAGAAATTGGCAATTGGAATGGTTCGGATAAAGGCACCATTAATGCCAGCAATGTGTCGGTTGTTGCCCAGAACGATATGGATCTTATCAACGTTGCAGGTTCGGTTGCTGTTGGCAGTGGTCAGGGCGGGGCATTAGCCGGTGGTTTGGCAGTGGCTTTGAATCTGGTGGGTACGGATGAGCATTCCACTAAAGCCAGAGTCAGCAACACCAGCCTGAAAGTCGATGAAAACCTGACGGTCAGAGCGCTCAGTGGCACCTCGAATGATCATAATTTGCTGGTCGGTAATGCCATTGCCATCGGTGCCAACCTGAGTCAGAGCGGCATTGGTTTTGCCGGTGCTATTTCAACCAACAACATTGACCAGTCGGTTGAAGCCGGTATTAAAGACATCGCCACCAATCGAAGTAGCGATGCTGCTTCAGACAGTGGCGGCGATGTGATTGTTCAGGGGCAAGACTACAGTGACAGCGTAGCAACAGCTTGGATGGGGGCGGGTTCCGGTAACGGTTCGGCGGGTGGTGTGGCTATTGCCACTAATCGGGTGGATTCCGATGTCACCGCAGAAATTCTGGGTAATAATGGCAATCCGGGCAGCACGACCCTGAAAGCAAAAAATGTGGTCGTGGACGCTTATCGTCGCAACTGGTTGTTGACCATTGATGCAGGCGTAGCCGCTTCCAAACAGGTGTCGCTGGCAGGCTCTGTCGGTACGGGGATTATAGACGGCGATGTTACCGCACGTATTGCTAAGGATGCCCGTATTGAAGCATGGAACAATGTGTTGGTGAACGCCGATGCCCTCAGTGTCAATTTAGTGGGCAGTGGTGCAGTGGGTATTGGTCTGGATGCCGGAGCCGGTGCCGTTGCCATATCCACCGCAATGGAATATGGCAAAACAGAAGCGTACATTGATGACGCCGTGGTCATTGCTAAAGGTAAAGGTGCCACCATGCGGGTGGATACCGGAGACCTTGAAGGGTATGGCGATCTTCCTGATCTTTCTACCGCGGGTGATGATTCCAACCCCGATGCTGTGTCCATGAATGACCTGACCAGCGGGTTCGATCTGCTCTCTGTTGAACGCACCAAAGACTCGGTGAATGGCTTGGTGGTCAACGCCACCTCCAGAACCAAACAGCGAGCCATCACTGTCGGTGGTGCCGGTGGTAAAACCGTTGCCATTAATGCGAACGTTGCCACCAACGGCACCTACAACGCCACCAAAGCGTATATCAACGAGGCGACCATTAACGATGGTGTCAGTAATGAAGACGGTGCGGATGTTTATGTTCGTGCTAATGCCCACGAAGCAGGATTAGCCGTTTCGGCAGGGATTGCCGTCTCTGGAGGCGGAGAAGCGGCAGGCGCCGGTGTGGGTGGTTTTGCTACCAATGCACAGAAGCGTTCCAGTGAAGCCACCGTGGTGAACAGCACGTTGAATGCAGACAAGCTGACCATTGACGCTAATTCATCCAAACTGGCGCAGGCGGTATCGGCCGGTGTCGCTGCGGGGCTGGGCGCTACAGGCGGTTTGGGTGGTGCGGCTTCCGTCGTGATTACGGAACAACTGGGGCATACCCGGGCATGGCTGCGGGGCGGGACAACGAATGCCGATGAGGTGGTGGTGGTTTCAGACCGCCGTCAGGAAACCAATGTTGCGGCGGGTGCTGCGGGCATTGGTACCACGGTGGGTGTTGGTATCGGTTTGGCCGTGAACATCGTCGGTGGTGACTCTCTGGCGATCATCGGCAATGATTTGGACGACAGTGGTGATACACGCACCATGGCGGTTAATGCAGATACTATCAAGGTGGATGCCGACCGTGTTTCCAGTGCGAACAGTTATGTGTTTGGTGCGGGTTTGTCCGGTAGTTTTGGTGTTGCCGCCATGGTCAACACCACGGAATTCCGGGGTGAAACCCGTGCCGGCATTCACGGTTATCTGAAAAGCAATAACCTGACCACGGACCTTCGTGGCAGTGATGGCAGCTCTGCTGCGACTAATGTCACGGTGAATGCCCAGAGCATTCAGGATGCGGATCACTGGGCGGCGGGTATTGGTGCCGGTGCCAGTGTGGGCGTGGGCGCGGTTGCCAATGTCGTCCTGGGTCGTTCACAGGTTTACAGTGAAGTGGTGGGGTCGGATATCAAGGCCGATACGCTTGATCTTGATGCGACTGCCCGGCGTACTTCACGCCTGATCAGTGTCGCCGGAGGCGCATCCACCAATGCTGCCGCCGCCGTGAGCATTGGGGTGGCACTGTACGGTCAGGGGGATACGACCGCAGAAGATGGCACGAATGCCGAAGACGAATTCGACCCCAGTCGCAATGAAGCCAACACCGTACTGGCGACGGATACCGCCAGTTATAACAGACATCTGTCTGATGAAGAGCTGGCAACGCTGTCGGCCGATTCGGGTGTCACCATAGAACGCAGCGGCATTCCTTCTGCGTCAACCACCACAGAGTCTGGTCAATCCCTTAAGTTAAGCGGTGAAAGTGTCACCGCAGCCAGAATCAGTGGCGGCGATATTGATGTGGACACGCTGAATGTTAATAGTCGTACATTGCAGCACAGTTATCAGGGGCTGGGTGCGGCTCAGGTCAGCACCGTGGGCATCGCCGGAGTCATCGGTATTAGCCGGTCCTATGAAATGAACATCGCCACTGTAGACAGTAACATCAAGGCTGACGATGTGGTGATTGGTGCCAGCCTCGAAAACGTCAGTGACGACGATGCCGCGTTGGAAATGAAAAGCTTTATTGTCGGGCTGGGTGGCACCAGTGTTGTGGTGAATTATAACGATGCCCGCAGCGAAAACCGTGTGGTGGCAGGCATCAATTCCGTAGAAGGCAATGACACCGGCGATCTGGTGGTGTCAGCGCATGATTCTACAGAAATCCGTTTGGGCGATGTGGACAGCGGCAAACCTTCATCGGCTACCGATGGCAACCTTAACTTGAATATTGGTGCCGGAGCCATAGGCGTCAGTATCGGGTATGCCGAAAAAGACAGCGATATTGATGCCTGGATTGGCGAAACGGGCAAATTGATTGACGGTTTTAATAGTATCAGCCTGAACGCTGTTAATTCAGGCATGGTCAAGAGCACTAACTTCGCGTTGGCGGGTGGTTTGCTTGCCGGCGTTCAGGGCGTTGTGACGGATGCTCGTGATGATTCTGATGTGAAGGCCATTGTTTACGGCACCATTGATACAGGCTCCGATACCAGCGTCGTGAATATTAGTGCCCAGTCTACACCCGAGCTTTACTCCAGTGCTTATGGTGTCACTGTGGCCGCCGGTGGTTCTATGGGTGGGTCGTTTGCTTATGCGATCACCAATACGAAAGCAGAAGCGGAAGTGGCTGATGGCACTGTCTTTAACGGCAGTGGTCATGTGGTGGTGCGCTCAGAGACGGGTAGCGGTGCGGATGGCTACGAAACGGCTTATTCTGCAGCTTTTGCTGCGTCTGGCGGGCTTTTTCTGGGTGTGGCGGGCAGTGAGGCTCGTTCAACCAATAAAGCTCAGTCTGTTGCCCGTGTCGGTGACGGTGTTTACTTGCCGTATTCTGACTTCTCGGTGTACTCACGTCATACCGGCGTGCAGATTGCCGATGCCGATGGTTATTTTGTCGGATGGGTTGCTGGCGGTTATCAAACGGGTGTCGCTCAGTCTTTCTCATCCAGTCGGGTTGAGTTTGGCAAGAATCCCATTGCAGCCCTTGAGCGTCCGGGTGATTTGATTCTGGATGCCAGCAGTTATAACCAGAACCAGAGCTTTACCACCGCAGGCGGTGGCGGTTATTACTCGGGCAGTGCCGCAGAATCGGTGATGGATGCTGGCGACCATAGTAATGGTCATTATTCTGCTGCCGTGCTTGTGGATGATTGGTCCGGCAATTATCGGGTGGTGCCGGTGGATGCGGGCGGTGTTTATATTTCGGCTGCCAGTGAAACCGAGTTTTTTGCCGGTACAGATTCGACCACCGTTTCTGTGGTGGGTGGCTCGGGTGCGACTTCGTTGGTAGAAGTGGATACCAATGCCCAAGTCGAATTAGGTGAAAATGTCAGCTTCTCGGCGATGCAGCTCGATATCGACGCTATTAATGGTGCCTCTCAGATTCAGAACCCTTATTTCAATGGCTTTACTTCTTCCATTCACGGTGTCGGTGGGGGTGCGCTCAATGGTTCGGCGGGGCTTTCTTATCAAAACCTGAAAAATCTGACCGCTGAAGTGGTGGTCGGTAAAAACGCCGTTCTGAAAATTTCGGATCTGGCGTGGCTCGATGACACCTACGATCACAAGATTACGCTGGATGCGTTCACTGATTTCTTTGTCTACGACGAATCTAAACTGGAAATCGGTGGTGCTTTACAGGGTGCGGGTGCGGAGTCTGATGTTGACGTTAAGGTGCGTAACAAGATTTCACTGGGCGAAGGTGTAGAGCTTTATAATCCGGTGGGTGAAATTGGCATTGGCACCTATTCACGGGGAAGTGCCGTTTCTCAGGCGAATGTGACGGTGTATGCCGCAGCCGGTGTTGTCGGTGGTGTCAGCACGGTGGATCTGGATATTCTGAACCAAGTAAGTGTGGGTAAGAATGTCGAGATAAACGGCTATGGCAATGTGGGCATTTACAGTGGTCGCAGCAGTAGCTATTTTCAGGAAAACCAACTAACAGGCAATGCGCTTGCCAATGTTTATAACTGGACAGCGATTCCTATTCCGGCGGGTAACAAGGCGAAATCCAATATCACGCTGAACAATAATGTGGTGTTTGCGGATGGCTTTGATATCGGTTCTGACAGTCATGTCTTTATTGAAGCGAACGAAGGGCTGCTGAGCTCTTCTCACCGTGGCGTTGAAAAAAATCCCTATCTGGAACTGTTCAGTTCCGAAACCAAGTTTGGCAGCAGTGACACAATCACCAGTAATGTTCTGACGTTTAACGGCAGTGGTTCTGTCGTCGCGGGTCAGTATGCTTATCAGTGGGTTGAAATAGAAACCAACGGTACGATCAGCAAACAACTCTACCGATACGGCACCGCTGCCAGAATGGACGATAAGTATTCCAGTCGTGCTGAACTGCAAGCGTATATCAAGGAGCTGGAGGATCGGGTGACGTTGCTGGAGTCTTGGGATGGCTCCAGTACGGTGATAGGAGGCATTACTGTCAGTGATGGCGACGGTGAAGATGGTGAAGACACCAGTAGTTCATCGGGTTCGGCATCAGAAACGGTAGTTGATGGCGGCTCTAACCCTTATCTGGCAGAAATAGAAGAACTAAAATCAGAGATCGTATTGTTGTCCGCGATTGTTAATGACCTGTCGGCTAATCCGAATTATGCCATAAGAGTGGCGGATGTTCAGGCGACGGCGGGTAACATTAATCTGGTGGCTGACACCATTACATTGGCTGGCAGTAATAAGCCGACCTTCACCGCGAAAGGCGATGCCTACGTTAAGGTGGATAATAAAACCGATGAACACCTGTTACTCGAAAATCTGAGTATTACCAATCAAACCGGCGGTAATGTGTTTGTCACGGGCGGTGCTTCATTGGGTAGCAGTCATATCTTTGAACAGTCTGGTAGTGATTATACATCGACCACCGGCATTGTTATTAGCCATGCACCGACGGGTGCGAACTATCTGGACTCCGACGTTATTATTAATGGCGACCTCTCGAACCTGTTATCCAGCGTGACTATTGATGTGGCAGAAGGGGACTTAATTCAGCAAGCGGTGATTGAAGCCAATGCCATTAACCTGAATGTCGAAAATGGCAGCTTGCTGCTGAATTCCAACAAACCTCAGACTTATGGTCGTGACCCTAAAGCGCTGGTTAACTACACCGCAGGATGGAAGCCTTCGGCCGAAGGGTTTGTTCAGCTGTATATTAACGACAAGTACAGTACAGCCATCAATGCCACCGGCATTAATGATTTTAACAACTGGTTCACGGGCAGGGCGATTCGCCATACGGATGATCAGAAAAGTTATTATCAGGGCAGTGGTTACGGCTATGACGAGATGAACATCTACTTCAATTGGGGCTTCAGTGACAGTCAGGAATATAGCGACAATGGTGCGATTGTGTTTGAAATGCGATCCAACAGCAGCGGTCGTGGTGGCAAATATTGGAAATTCAAACCCGTTTGGAACAAGCAGTCTGATCTGACTCAGAGTGCCACTTACGCTCAGGTAAAAAGCGCATTGGGAGGTACTGGCACCTCCATCATTGGCGAAAAGGTGGTAATTAATGCTGAGCGTTTGGATATCAACGGAAAAATTATTGTTGGTACGGATAACGCATGGTCAGTGGATGTCGGATCAGGTTTTGATAATAAAATTGCTCAATATATCAGTGATGCCGGACTGTCTGCCGGTGATGTCGTTAATATCAGACCCGGAGAAACCAAAACACTGTGGGTCAGAAACAGTTTTGGGCTGTTAGAAAGAAAATTCTATACATTTGATGTGTCGTCTAATGGGGGTTCGAGCGGCATTGGACTGACCTATGATGTCGCTTCGGGCAAGCTGGTGGCGGACGATATTCCGGTGAGTGGTGGTGGCTATGTTGCGATTCGTGCCCGAATTTCTTCCACCGGACAGGATGGCAATATTACCGTTAAAGACGGTTTGGGTCAGATTGATATCAATAACGATTCCAACAAGCAGCTGGTACTAGGCACGGTCAGTGCCGGAGACGATGCCACTGGCGTGATTCGAATCACCGACCTGAATAAGCGCAAAAACGGCAGTTATTACAGTGAGTGGTTTGTGCACTCACCCGGCAATAAAATCAGGCAGTACGAAACCAATGCCTGGGCGGTCAGCTACGACGAATCCAATTACATTAAAAGTTTAGGGGGAACCGGTACCACCTCAACCATGACGTACAACCCTCTGGCCGGACAGCTGTTTTATATTCGTGAAGGGGCGACCGTTCGCAGAAGCATTGATCCGCCGGGAGACAGCTCTGAACCTTATGATGGTAAAGACATTGATGGCTACTTTGCCAAATACCCCGGCACTGTCGGCAACTGGTATTACGAAACCGACTGGAATACAGAAACCAGCTATTACACCAACTGTTCCGTAAAAGCCGAAGCGTGCTCGGGTGGTACCGCCAGCAATTATCTGACTCAGGTTTACGACTATGGCGGTGCGAACCTCTGGCGGGTGAAGTGGGGTCTGAGCTATGACAAGTATTACGGTAGCAACATGACCAATGTCGATCCGTCGGTTAGAGTCGCCTATCGAATGTGGATGGATGCCCATACGTATGTGAAGGCGGATAACCCGATTACGTTCCAGTTCACCGGTTCTGCCCAAGGTTCGATTGACCTCACATCCAAGTCAACCATACAACTGACCGGCAATGTCTATAACCCCAGAGGGACGACCAATATCAGTACCCTTCGGAATCTGGTGACCTCAAACTCAACCGCTATTACTTCCGATGTCACCACGATCACGGCAATGGGTAGCATTGGTCGCAAGGATAATGCGTTGTCCATTGTGACCGATGAACTGGGGCTGAACTCCACCCACGGTTCGCTGTATTTCAATGTGACCGGTACGGATGGCGATGTCGAACTTCAGCACCTTAAAGCAAAATACGACATTATTGGGGTGTTTGATAAAGGCATTGTGGCGAAAAACAGCAGCACCCTTGTGCAGTCTGACCAACTGGATCTGACCAGCTCTACCGGCAGTATCGGTAAAGTGGGTACCGTAGGAAACACCAGTACCTATCAATACATTAATATCTCTACCACCGGTGCTGTAAAACTCAACGCGGCAACGGATATTGCGGTCAACCAGAACAGCGGTGATATGGAGCTTCACAGTGCTAATGCCAGTGAAGATATTGTTATCCGGCTGGGCAACGGGCGGATAACCAATGGCATCGGACGACTGGACAAGACGGATGAGGAATTGGCTTATGACGCGTCGGTTTGGGATAGCCTGAACCTGCTCAGTGATGAGGCGGGTGCTGTCACGGTGTCGTCTTATGAGAACCAGTTTTCCCACAAGTATCATACTTACTGGATGTTGAAGCAGAGGCTGAGTGATAACAGTGATGCCAATTTCACCATTGACCCTGCTTTTATTGAAGCTTTGAAACTGCGTTACAGCATCAATGATGAGGCAGAGCTGACAAGTGCTGTGAAGTCTGACTACCAAGGGCTTACACAATGGTTTGCCGATCAGATTGCCGTGGCAGATGTTTATGAGAACCCTGAAGAGGCCATCGGTAAAGAGCAAAAAGGCATACTGTATGGTTACGATTATGGTGACCTGCTGACCGGAGGTTACGATCAGAATTACAAGCTGACGCTGGCGAAAGAGTCCGGCTGGTACAGTGACATGGTGGAAGGCGCTCGCTGGAAGCAAAGTCAGTTGGATATCAGTATTTCTTCTACGGCACTGAATGGTGATGCGTCCAGTCAGATTACCAACCGGGATGCCAATGTTAAGGCATCGAATGTTCATCTGATGGCCAATGGAGGCAGTATTGGTGAAAACCTGAATGATCTGGTGTTCAGTATTAAGCGAGATGGGACAGGCAGTATTTCTGATGCCCAAAAAGCGGCGTTACTGGCAGCAGGGGCAGGGGATATTTCCACGACAGTGACCAATGATGCCGTCACTTTCAATGTGAAGCAGGTTGACCCCATTAAAGTGGATGCGCCGGGTGAGTTATACGCCTCGGCCACCAATGAGATTTATATTGAGTCCACATCTGGTCTTACCATTGGCAAGCTGGAATCGGCCAGTAAAGATATACGACTGATTGTTGATGGTGCCATCAGTGCGAAGGCGGGGCTGACTCATATTAAAGCCAGAGATTTGTTTATTGCGAATACTCAGGGTGATATTGGTTCGCAGTCCAGTGCTGTGAAACTGAATCTTAGCGGTACTTTACGTCAGGCAGGGGCATCCTCAGATATGTACCTTCAGGGGGGTGGAGACGAGCTTTATATTGGGGCGGTCAGTGCTGGCGGTTTGCTTTCCATTCATAACAGCAACGACCTGTTGGCTTATAACGATGATAGTTTCCTTTCCGCTGAGTTTTTCAACCTCGATGTCAATAGCCACGATCTGGGCAGTAGTGCCCGCACTCTGAACCTGATTATGTCCGGAGTCGGAACCTTCCGGGCAGATGCGGGTAATGCATGGTTGAACATCAAAGACTCCAGCCTGTTTACCCTTGGGCAGGTAGATGTCGATAATCGTTTGTCTCTGAATGCGTCGGGCGCTCTGGCTTTGCAGGGTAATATGAAGGTGGCTGATCTGATTCTGGATGCTAACGGCGATCTGACGTCTGGCGCTTACGCAATGACGGTTGGTAATGATGCGGATATTGAGGCTGCCAATATTGACCTGAGCGGTATGAATGTGAACGTTGGCAGTGCCAATATGTATGCCCGTTCCGGCACGCTGGCATTGGGGAATGTGACGGCTAATAAAGGTCAGTTGACGCTGCTGGCTAACGGTCAGTTGACGCTTAATGGCGATGTTGTGACCAAAGCCGACAAACTGGTGGCTGATGCTAACCGGATTGTGATGGATGGACTGGCTTCCGTGACGAGCAGCAGCGATTTGGTTATGTCGGCAACCGACAGCATGAATCTGTTTAACCTGATGGCTAAAAACGGTGCTATTGATCTGGTGGCTACCAACGGCTTCGATGAATCGCTTGGGGCGATCGAAGCGCATGGGTTGGATGCCCGCAAGATAGACATTGACACTCAGACAGACCTGACGTTGACCGGCAGTATTGTTGCTTCAACAGAAAATGTGCAACTGACTTCCGGCGGTGACATGCTTTTGAATGCAGATATCACCAGTGACAAAGGCTCGATTATTGTTCATGGGCAAAAAACACTGTCAGCTGGTCGTCGCTTGAAAGCAGGCAAGGATGTCGTGCTGGAAACGGTTGGCAGCCAAGCTTTGGGTACGCTGAAAGTTGGTAGAAATCTGGATATTGATTTAGCGGGTGGATCTGCCCTGAGTATTGAAGCAGCGACGGTGGGTGGCGTTGTTGATATTCTTTCCAGTGGTGATCTCAATCTCTCCGGTTCTATGGCAGCCAGTGATGTTTTGATTGAAACCGCCGGTGAATTGGTGTCCGGAGGTTCCATCTATTCATCGGCTGGCTCCATGACGCTGAACGTGGGTAAGGGGCTGAATGTTCAGGGCGATATCGGTGCTTTCCGTCATATTGATATTGTTGCCAAAAAAGGTGTTGCGATGGCAGCCGGTCGAAATATGACGGCTGGCGGCGCTATGGATATTGATGCTGCATTCATCAAAATGAGCGACAGTAGCTTGATGCGTTCTGGCGGCGATATGAAGCTGGATGCATCGGGTTCAATGCGTTTGGGCGCGTTGAATGTGGGAAGGGATCTGGATATTGATATAGCATCTGGCTCCGAGTTGTTTATTAAATCTGCCACAGTGAAGCGCAATGTTGATGTACTTTCCAGTGGTGATCTGACCCTGTCTGGCTCGTTGGCAGCCGCAGGTGTCAACATTGAAACGGCAGGAAGCCTGACGTCGGGTGGCGCTCTCAGTGCTTCTGCCGGTTCTATGAATCTTCTGACAGGCAATACTCTCAAAGTTCGTGGTGATATCAGTGCCTCTGAGCATCTGGATATCGTCGCAAAAGGTGGGCTGACGATGGCAGCTGGTCGAAATATGACAGCTGGCGGCTCTATGGATATTAATGCTGCTTTCGTCAAAATGAGCGACAGTAGCCTGATGCGTTCTGGCGGCGATATGAAGCTGGATGCCTCGGGTTCCATGCTGCTGGGCACGCTGGATGTGGGGGGTGATCTTGATATTGATATCGAATCCGGTTCAGAGCTGGCAATTAACTCTGCCACCGTCGTCGGTGATGTGGATGTGCTTTCCAGCGGTGATCTGACCTTGTCCGGCTCGTTGGCGGCTGCCGGTGTCAACATTGAAACGGCAGGAAGCCTGACGTCGGGTGGTGCTCTCAGTGCTTCTGCTGGTTCTATGAATCTTCTGACAGGCAATATTCTCGATGTGCAGGGTGATATCAGTGCTTCTGAGCATCTGGATATCGTCGCAAGAGGTGGGCTGACGATGTCAGCTGGTCGGAATATGACGGCTGGCGGTTATGCCGATGTGAAGGCTGCCTTTATCACGATGAGCGACAGCAGTCTGATGCGTTCTGGCGGCGATATGAAGCTGGATGCCTCGGGTTCCATGCTGTTGGGCACACTGGATGTGGGGGGTGATCTTGATATTGATATCGAATCCGGCTCCGAACTGGCGATTAACTCTGCCACTGTCGCCGGTGATGTGGATGTGCTGTCCAGTGGTGATCTGACCCTGTCTGGCTCGCTGGCAGCAGCCGGTGTCAACATTGAAACGGCAGGAAGCCTGACGTCGGGTGGTGCTCTTTATGCTTCAGCCGGTTCTATGTTCCTGAAAATGGGTGAAAGTCTCAGTGTTCAGGGGGATATCACTGCTTCTGGCAATATGCGCATTGAAGCGGTGGGCGGTGTTGATATTGCACCTTTCCAACGGGTATCAGCCGGGGGGAATTTGTCGTTAACGGCGGATCAGCTTGAGATGACAGACAGTGCTCTGAGTTCGGGCGGATCTATGCAGTTGACGACGAGTGGCCTGATGAACCTGTCCGGGTTGACGGCGGGTGGTCACCTGAGCATTGCCAGTGGGTCTGGTCCGGTCTTGTTTAATGATCATGTTCAGGTGGGTGGTCATGCGGATGTGCGTACTGGTACTGAAGAAGAACCGGTTCCTCAGAGTGTTAACCTTGTGCCTGTTTCATCACCTGCCACTATTCATCTGGCGGCCGGTAAGCGCATAGCGACGGGCGGTAATATGTTCTTTGAATCGGATCATGTTGTGCTGGGCAGTGCGAGTGGGTTGGCATCCGGAGGCAGTACCCGTCTGATTTCAAACCGTCTGGATTTGCAGGGTAATAATTACCTGCATGCCGGAGCCAATCTATTGCTCAGTAATAAGGGTATGACTCTGCCATTAAGCACCAGCCTGAGAGCAGGTGGCGATTTGTCTTTGTTGACGAAAGGTGTTGTGCAGTTGGATGGTCAGGTTCAGAGAGCGGGCGGTTCTTTCATCGTCAATACGGACGACGACCTTTATATTAATCAGGATATTGCGGCTGGCAGACACCTACAGCTGTCAACGCCTGAGAATGTTTATCTTGAGGCGGGCAGGCAGCTGACCTCCGCTGAGAATCTGAGTATTGAATCTGACCGGTTGTATCTCGGTAGAAATACAACACTTGACTCAGGCGGTGATCTTTCCCTTATCAACCATTATTTGTCGTTGCCAGACAGTGTGAAGATACAATCGGGTGGTGATTTTGAATTAACCACCGATGGACGTGTTTACCTTAACGGCACGATTGGCGATGTGGGTGGTTCATTCCGGTTTAATGGTGATCAGTTGTACCTGTATCAGAGCATTAATGCGGGTGAGTCCATTGAATTGAATGCCAGCGACTTCATTTATCAGGGCTATTACCGCAGCCTGAATGCCGGTGATGATATCATTATCAACACCGACCGGTATTACACCCGTTATGGCAACCAGTTAAACGCCGGAGCCAATCTTTCTGTTACCAGCCAGGGTTATCTGAATTTTTATGATGTGAATGCCGGCAATGATTTCAGCGTTGTCAGTGATTACGGTGACGTCTATTTTCGTCGGTTTGTTACTGCTGGCGGAGACATGAGTATCTTGTCAGGAAGGAATATCTACTTGTCTCCGAGGATTAATATCACAGCAGGTTCTTTTGCAGTAGGTTATGACCATCAGGCGGGTGCCTATTATATGAACACCGGCTATGGCTCGTCCATTAGCACCACAGGCGATATGCGGGTCAACACCCGATACTCTCAGTCGTATAAAGCGCTCACTGTCGGTGGAAACTTTGTTGCTCATTCTGATTGGGGCAGTATCCGCTTTAACGAATCGGTGCAGGTGGATGGCAGTATGGCGCTTCAGGCAGGTAGAGATATTGATTTATCTTTTGGAAGGGCCATTCGTGCCAGTTCATTCTCTGTCGGTTCTTCAGAACAGTTTGGGGCTGACCGGTTCAGAATGGGTCAGTACAGCACTATTGAAACCGATGGGGCAACGCTGATACACACCCGGGGCTATCAGAGTATCGGGCATTTAACTTCTCATGCTTCGGGTCTGGCTTTTGAACTCAAGTCAGCAAAGAGCAATATCCGTGGGAATTATATCAGCCGATGGAATAATGCTTCTGTTCACTTGAAGGCCACCAACGAGGGGCAGGCGCTTCTGCAGGCGGCTACCGGCATCGGGCATCCGTTGGTGGTGGATCTGCCGTGGTTATCTGCAGAGACAGAGAGAGGCAAGATATACATTGTGGCTCGTTCCGATCTTCATGCCAGCTTGCTGAAAACCAGTGGTGATGATATCTATATGACGACCATGGGTTCGTTGTCTATTGATGAACTGATCGGTAATCCGTGGCTAGTGATGGGGGATTTTCTGTTCGGGCGTAAAATGACGGTAGAAAAAGGCTCGATTAGAGCAAGAAATGGTATTGAGATTCAGGAGTTGATTAAGGAGGGCAGACACTGGTTTACTTTGTATGCACCGAAAATAGACATCAATGGACGTCAGGTTTCAAAGGGTAGGCGTGGCAGAGCGATTATTAACTCGATATAAAGGAAGGCGCAGGCCAGTTCATCCCATCGTCATCTTCGCGAAGGCAGAGATCTACTGTTCGTGGTGGATTCCCACCTTCGTGGGAATGACGGTAAGCCGGTATATTCTAAGGAAGTAAAGCCTTTTCTAAAGGCGAAAAGGCGTTGCAGGACAGGGGTCAACGTTCTTGTATAATAATAAAAATAATCTTAAAAAAAGCCTGCGATACAGGCTTTTACCTTCTTCACAGCATAAAGCACTGGTGATAACCGTTATTGTCGGTGCTTCTTCATACAGTCTGGCGGCACAGCCGCCGTTGCCTGATCCGGCGGGTGTGATTGGCAGAGAGATAGAAACCCAGCAGCGTCGATTGACCGACTCCATACCGGATAAAAAAGTACCAGCGGTTAAAAAAGACACAGAAAGTCCGGAATCGGATACAAGCCAGATATCCAGTTATTCTGTAGTGGTGTTGCAGGGGGTACGGTTTAACGCTTCAAGACATCTGTCTCAGGGTGAATTGGAAGGCGTCGTTAAACCCTGGTTGGCTAAACCGGTCAGCTATCAGGATCTTCAAACCATTCTTAATGGCATAAAGCAACTCTATCGTAATAAGGGCATTTATACGGCAACGGCTGTTTTTCCGGAGCAGAGTATTGAAGACGGTGTTGTCAGTGTCAGGCTGGTTGAAGGCCGTTTTGGTGAGCTGGTGCTGGCTGGTGATCCCGTGGCTGAGTATGACGCAGACTATTTCCAGCACTGGATTAATACGGACTGGCAGGAAAAGTCTATTGATGTGACGGCTTTGGAGCGTGATATTCAGTTTTACAATCGTGTGCATGACCAGCGTCTTCAGGCTGAACTCAAAGCCGGACAGTCGTTTGGGCTGACGGATGTGGTGATCAGAGTTCCTGAATCCGAGCAAGGGTTGACGATGTATTTTGATAATTATGGCTCTAAAGATGCCGGTGCGGAGCAGTTCAGTCTGTTGTATCAGCGTGAGTCTGTTTTTGATCCGGCCGACAAGCTATTGGCCTATGGTGTTGTTTCCAATGGGTTGAGGTCTTTAAGTGGCAGTTACTTCCGAATTGTTGGCTACGATGGTTGGAGACTGGGTGCAACGTTTCAGTATACCGATATGAGTCTTCAGAGCTACGATGTCAATGTCGTGGGTGATAGCCTGAGATTGTCGTTGGATGCTCGTTATCTTGTCTGGTTCAATGACGATCAGTGGTTAAACCTGCTGTTGTCCGGAAGTCGTCTTGAATCTGAAAATTCGATTGCCGGAGAGCCACTGTCGGACTACCGCAATGACCGGTTTCAGTTTGGAGTGGAATATAACTATGTCGGTCATGACTGGCGGATTAATGCACGTTTACTGAATAGCCGGGTTAATAGCGTATCAAAAATAAACAACGACAATCGTTATATTAATTTGTCGAGCCCTGAATTGTCTGTTGTTTACAACTTTAATAAGCCTTTTTATGTGATGTCTTCCTTGCAGGGGCAGTGGTCTGGAGATAAAAACTTGCCCGCTTCCCTGGGCTTTACGCTGGGTGGTATCTATAGCATCAGAGGCTATCGAAGCAATGCGGTTTCTGGCGACAACGGTTGGAAAAATCAGACAGAGCTTCACTATTATGGTTTCAGTTTGAAACAGTCACCTGTTGACTCATTTATTTTTTTTGATTACGGCGAAATTTATGCGCCTGATCGAAAAGAACAAATCACATCGACAGGAATTGGTTTAAAATTCGCAATGCCAATGGGAAGTATGGAAATCACTGCAGCGCAACGTTTGAATGCTATTTCTTCTTCTGAACGGGGTGGAGAAGTTTATGCCCGATTTATCCTGAAGTTTAATTAAACGTGCATGAGTCTGCTCAGGGTGTGCACCATGGCTTGACTGCATACCCTGAATCAGACGGACAGACTGACTTAGTCGTGATCTTTCAGAATACGCAGACAAACTTTACGGCAGGCGTCAGAGCGAGTTGAAGAAGGTAGAACAACGCCGTGTTTTCTAAGCTCTTTATCGAGTATTGGCCATTCCTCTAAGGTGCCGCTGATGTAGCCCAGTGCCGCCTGGCGAATGGGCTGGGAGACAGAATCATAAGTCGTGTTGTGGCTGGACGTCATTTTTTTTGCTTCCCTAATCGTTTCGGTAGTGGCACAGTTCTGTGATTCTAGCCCTGTCTGCTAAAATACGACATTCGGCAACTTTGAAAAATGCGGTTTAAAAATGTGCCTTACGCAAGTCCTCTGTACAACATGTGGCAGTAACCAAGTTCGGCCTTTCGGATACAGCACTCATGATGTTCCACGATACTATTGCTGTAATGACAAATGTGAAATCAAAACCTTCATGCTTGAATATCGCTACAAGGCCTGTGAGCCTGGCGTTAAAGAAAAAATCATCGATATGGCAATAAATGGCAGCGGAATCAGGGATACAAGTAAAGTACTCGGAATAAGCAAGACAACAGTAATAAAGACTCTAAAAAAAAAGAAAGCGGTCTGGTAAAGGTCAACCCAAATATTCAAACTATTGATCTCAAGTCAGATGCAATTATTCATGTAGGGCTTGTCTGCCAAGAGGCTGAGCTAGATGAGCAGTGGTCGTATGTTCATGATAAATCGAACCAACGCTGGCTTTGGTATGCTGTTGATCACGCTACAAATACCGTGCTTGCTTATGTTTTCGGAAAACGGAAAGATGAAGTTTTTAAAGAACTCAAAACACTTCTGAAGCCATTTGGTATTAATAAATTTTACACCGATGATTGGGGAGCCTATGAGCGACACCTTGATGAAAACATGCATATTATTGGTAAAGCAAACACTCAGAAGATAGAGCGTAAAAACCTTAATTTTCGGACTTGGATTAAACGGTTGGCCAGAAAGACAATTTGTTTTTCAAAGCTCGAAAAGATGCACGATATTGTTATTGGATTATTGATTAATAAAGTTGAGTTTGGGGTCAATATTCACGCGATATAACAGTTCTGGCCCACTACCATCGTTTCATTAATACCCCCAATAGCATCGAAGTTGCTTTGGAAATTATTATTCATGAAAGCAGTTCATCTTATAGCTGATGTTGTTGCTTCATGGTTTTTGTTGTGTTCTACGACACATTAATGTAAGCAAGTTACATGCCTGTTACAGTGAATAGGATAAGAGTAAATACCTAGCCGGTGTCAGATGTTGACACAGGTTAATTTGGAACCGGTTACATTGGTAGAATAGAGACAGAAGAATTTTCTCGGCTTCCAGTGAGTTCTGACGCTCACTTCATTCAATGGTATGATGGCGCGATATACGACAAAAAACAAATAAAAATATTCGGAATGTCCCATGAACAAGGCCAGTAGTGAGTCACTGTCCATTCGTCTTGCTGTTATGCTCGCAGCTCTGGTCGCTATTGGACCCTTCGCCATTGATACCTACCTCCCCGCTTTACCGGCAATGGCTGCCGACTTCGGTACATCCTCAGCCAGCCTGCAGTTAACGGTCAGTTATTATTTTCTTGGCGCTGCGGTAGGACAAATCATCGGCGGTCCTGTTTCAGACAGCAGAGGCCGAAAACCGGTTGCCCTGTTTGGGCTAGGTCTTTTTTTAGTGGCAAGCCTGTTAATCAGTCAGGTTGAATCGGTAAGCCAGATGCTTTTTCTGCGATTTATTCAGGCGTTAGGCGGCGGTGCAACGGTCGTTATTGCAGCAGCGACGGTGAGAGATCGATACAGCGACAAACGGGAAGCCGCAAAGATGTTGTCCCTGGTCTCGATGATCATGCTGATGGCTCCCATGGTGGCGCCCAGCTTTGGCGCAGTCGTGCTCGCTTTTTCACAATGGCGCACCATTTTTGTTGCACTGGCGGTATACAGCGGCCTGTTGCTGGTGATGGTGGTGTTTTATTTCCCTGAAACTCATCACCGGGGAGAGGCGTCGTCTTCATCGGTTCGTACAGTTATTAAAGCGTATGGAAAAGTGTTAAGGCATACCAGAGCCATGGGCTTTATTCTCTGCATTAGTTTTGGTCTGGGGGGCTGTTTACTTTTCTGACCTCTTCACCTTTTGCCTATATGGAATATTTCGGCATTTCACCCAATATTTATCCGCTGTTGTTTGGTGCCAATGTTTTGCTTTATATGGTGCTGAACCGGTTTAATATGAAGCTTCTCAACCGATACGACCCAATACAGCTCATTCCGGTTGGGCTAACCCTGCAGGTTGCTGCCTCCTTCTCACTGGTGGTGTATACGGTGATGTTCGAACCTCAGTTTATTGTTGTTTATCTTCTGATTCTGATGAACATCTGTTCCATCAGCCTGATTGCTGCTAATGCGACCAGTTGTGCCCTGAAGTATTTTCCTGACGTGTCAGGTACAGCCAATGCCGTGATTGGTACCATGAACTTTGGGCTGGCAGGATTGACCGGGATCATAGCATCTCTGTTTCATGATGGTACGCTTCTGCCGATGGTTGTCACCATGCTGGTAGGGAGCTCCCTTTCTTTGCTGGCATTTACGGTGAGCAGACGGGTGCCGGAGCCTGATTTTGAACAGGCTCGCCACCGCCTCTGATAGCCTGCCTGCATAAGTTCTATCGAAACTTCCGATTAGAACTCTGATGCCCAGTCCGTAAAGTAGAGATTGCATATAATAAAACATCCACCTGAATGGAGGTTGGAATGAGCAAGACGTACTTGACTACCGCTAGTGGTGCCCCGGTTGCTGACGACAACAACAGTGTTTCTGCGGGAGAGCGAGGCTCACTGACATTTGACAATGTTCATCTGTTTGAAAAGCTTGCTCATTTTAACCGCGAAAGAATTCCAGAGCGTGTCGTTCATGCCAGGGGTTATGGAGCCTATGGTACATTTACCCTGAATAAGGACCTGTCCGACTATACAATCGCAGACTTTCTCAAGGATGCTGGTAAGAAAACGGATGTGTTTCTACGCTTTTCCACCGTAGCCGGTGGTCAGGATTCGGGTGATTACGTCAGGGATGTCAGAGGTTTTGCCCTGCGCTTTTATACAGAACAGGGTAACTACGATATCGTTGGTAATAATACGCCCGTGTTCTTTATTCGTGATCCGGCCAAGTTCCCTGACTTTATCCATTCGCAAAAGAAAGACCCGAAAACCAATCTGCCTAATCCTGCGCACCATTTTGAGTTCTGGGCAAACCATCCCCAGTCCATGCACCAGATTACCATTCTTATGTCAGACCGGGGTATTCCCAAGTCTCTGAGACATACTAACGGCTATGGCTCCCACACCCTGAGTCTGTGGAATAAAGACGGAGAGCGGTTCTGGGTTAAATGGCACTTCAAGACGAATCAGGGCATTGAAACGCTAACCAATGAGGAAGCCGAGAAGCAGCCTGCTGATGGTATGCAGAAAGATCTGGTAGAAGCAATCGACAAGGGCGATTTCCCCAGCTGGTCAGTGAAGATCCAGATTATGACGGATGAGCAGGCCAGGCAATGCAGCTTTAACCCGTTTGATCTGACCAAGGTCTGGCCTCACAGTGAGTTTCCATTAAAAGACATTGGTATACTGGAGTTGAATCGCAATGTTGATAACTACTTTGCTGAAACCGAGCAGGTAGCCTTTGCGCCTTCTAATCTGGTGCCAGGCGTTGGCGTATCACCCGATAAAGTGTTGCAGGGACGTCTTTTTGCTTATGCGGATGCACACCGTTATCGTCTCGGTGTGAATCATCAACAGATTCCTGTTAACAAGCCGTTGTGTCCGGTGCATCACTATCAGCGTGATGGTGCGATGGCGGGCGCCAGCGGTTGTCCTGTTACCGGACATCTGCAAAACGGTGACGTTAACTTTTATCCGAATGACCGTACTGATGCACCGGCTCCTGCGGCACAGTTTGGTGAACCTTCCATGCCTCTGGAAACCGATGCATGGCTGAAAGCTTATGACTCGTCAGATGAAGACAATTACTCTCAGGCAGGCAACTTGTACCGAATTATGTCTGAAGACCGGAAGCAACAGTTGGTGAGTAATATTGCCGGTGGCCTGAGTCAGGCAACGGAATCTGTTCAAAGTCGTATGATTGAGCACTTCACTCGTTGTGATGAAGACTATGGGCAACGCATTCAGGCTTTGCTGGAAGGGTAAGCAGGAAGTGACTGAATAAACAACGATAGCCCTTTGTATTGCACAAAGGGCTTTTTCGTAGTGCTAAGCAATGGTTATTGCTGCTTTGATAGTCGTGACTTTACACTGTCAACCACTCCACCCAGTCCGGGTCTTTCTCCCAGCTTTATGACATACAGTGGCTTTTCGGTGAATCTTGGAAAGTCTGCCTGAAAGTAGAATGTTTTACTGTTAACGATCAGTTCCTGATTCTTGGTCAGGCCAAGAAAGGCCACCACAATAATCACCAGCGTAAAAAAGAAGCGAAGCATTAGTTGAAATCCTGAAGTTGATTAATTCTATTCTGTAATAGTTTTAATCGACTTTTCCAGCTCTGCAAAATATGGATTCCATGTCAGCCTTGCGTGAATCTTATTTTCTTCGCGATAGCCCCAGGCCGAGTACCAGACCGTTTTAGCTGTTGGGCACTGTTCGTTGGCCTGAAGCGTCTGACCATTGTCACACATACGATAGCTGCCATTCTGGCCGTAGTAATCGTTGTCAGGCGCAAACAGGGCGTTCATATGTGAAAAATTGCTGATATTGAATTCAGGAATAGAACTTTCCAGGACTGATACTCTGGAGTCCTTTGTGTCCGGTGCCGTTCCGTACCAGATCAGCTGGCTGTCAGGGTGAGTAAACTGTGTTTCGAATAATGACAGTACGTTTTCAGCATCAATCACACTGTCGTTTTCACTGATGGTCATCAAGACAGGAAATGTCACCGGGTTTATATTCAGATCTGAACGTACCGTTTTACTGGTTTTGTAATACTCTCCTGCGCCGTTCACTGCCAATGAATCATAACGAACATAGTTATTGGCAAGGTCAATATCAGCCCAATCCTTAAAGTAAGACAGTGCCGGAGAGAGAGCCACCAGACTGCTTTTGGGTTTATAACCCGGAGAAAACAGCAGCATGCCTTTTACCGTATCGGCTTTTTGTTGTGTCGCCCAGCTGGTTACCAGATTTGCGCCGGTAGAAAAGCCTCCCAGCCAGAGCTGATCGACTTCTAAAGCCATTAAATCTGCATGATGAGAAACAGCATCCTCCCAGTCTTCCATGGTCACTTGAATAAGATCCGCCGGTTTGGAGCCATGACCAGGCAGTAGAATGGTTCTGACCAGAAAACCTTGTTGTGCCAGAAGCGGAGCGATATCAACAAAGGAGTATGGTGAGTCGCCCAAACCATGTACCAGCAGAATGCCTTTTGTCGGTGCGGTTTTATCGGACGGGTTATTTTTGACAGGTGCCAGCTCAAATGGACTGTTACTGTCCAGCTCAAGGCGTTTGTTTTGGGTAATGAATGCCCGGTTATGACTTAACCATTCGCGAGTGTCGTTTATATAGTCATGGAAAGTCGTTTGATTATAGGCGGGTTGGGAATCCGAAACAGTAAAAGCCGGGCTGTCAGGCGCCTGACTACAACCACTAAGGCTGAGAGCAAGAAGGAGGCTGGGTATGATGGGTCGATACAACATCTTCGTAATTATTTTTTAGATAAGCCGGTTAAGCCTGACTATACCAAAGTCTTTGGTCAGATAAAAAATTATGAAAATGCGAACGTTGCTGTTTGCCGTCGAAGCACAACAGGAAGGTCGTAGCTATTGTGCTTCGATGGCTGAGCTTTTACCACCAGGGTTTTCGTGGCTCAGGGCTTTCCAGTTGAAGGATTTCGCCAAACTTAGGTGTCAGCACCTGCTGGTTATGCTTTTTGCCTGCGGCAATGACTCTTTCCAAAGGCTCGTACCAGGCGTGTAAAGCCAGATCAAAGGTAGCGTTGTGTACTGGTACCATCCATTTTCCGCGAAGGTCTTTATGTGCCTGAACACTCTCTTCCGGAAACATATGAATGTTGGCCCACTCCTGGTGGTAAGCACCGGTTTCAATAAAGGTCAGGTCGAAGGGGCCATAGCGGTCGCCAATGGTTTTGAAACCATCAAAATAACCACTGTCACCGCTGAAAAAAAACCGTTCACTGTCTGTCATAATGACCCAGGAAGCCCATAAGGTTTTGTTTCTGTCCATCAGACCCCGGCCAGAAAAGTGCTGGGCAGGTGTAGCAACCAGCTTAATGTCACCATGAAGCGCCGATTCCCACCAGTCGAGTTCGGTGATTTTGTCTTCAGCAACCCCCCATGTCTGCATCAACTTTCCCACACCAAGCGGAACATAAAACTGTTTAACGCGGTTTTCAAGTTTCAGGATGGTGTCTTTATCCAAATGGTCATAATGGTCATGGGAAATAATGACACCCTCAAGATCAGGCAAAGCCTCAAGTTCTATCGGGGCTTCGTGAAAGCGTTTTGGTCCGGCCCACTGAACCGGAGAAGCCCGTTCAGAGAACACTGGATCCATCAGCCAGTAACCCTCATTCAGTCGAAGCAGGATTGACGAATGGCCCAGCTTGACGGCAAGAGTGCCTTCCAGTTTTTCCATGGCTGACAGAGTCAGAGGTTCAACAGGGATGGTCTGACTGGGAGTAGCGTCTGACGACTTTTCCCCCATGGTGCGCCACATGATTTTTGGAAAACTGCTGAGTCCGGCAGCTTTTTCGCCACTGGCATTTTGAAATTTGCCATTGCTGAGCAGGTCTGTACCCGTTATCCGAGAGTCAGCAAATGCATTAGAACTGATACCTACGGTCATGGCAATAACTCCAAAATAACTCAAAAGGCGTTGAAAATAGCGGCTTGATCGTGACATAGGGTGCGATATGGGTATGGTTCAAAAAGTAAACTGATGAGTTTAGTATAGGGAAGTCTTTCAGAAAGTAAACTGATAAGTGTAATATTGGTGTGTAAAGATTTTGAATGGCTTGAAAACTGCCAGGGTGAGTAATATGGCTGAAAAAACGCTGACAAGAAGTCAGCAGAAACGCGCTTCTATTCTTGAAGCGGCAACCAATGAGTTCAAAGAGAGGGGCGTTCAGGGTGCCAGTATGGACCGGATTTCAGAGCGAGCCGGAGTTTCAAAAAGAACAGTCTATAACCATTTTCCCAGTAAAGAAGAGCTGTTTCTGGATATTGCCAACAGCCTCTGGCAGCGTGTTAAGGCCGCAGAGTCTATGGAGTATGTTTCAGAAAGGCCATTGGCTGAGCAGCTGAAAGGTTTTGCACTGGCGACAATGAACTTATACGCAGTGGATGATTACATCTGTCTTTCCCGCTGCATTCTGGCTGAGTATATGCATTCAGAAACCCTTGCCAGGCAGGCTATGGCAAAGATCAGTGAAGATGACTCCGGTCTGGTACGCTGGCTGCAGGCAGGAATAAACGACAAACGATTGGTCAGTGGTGATCCGGAGTTTATGGCGACGCAACTCATTTATTTGCTGAAGGGGTTTGGTTTCTGGCCTCAGGCAATCGGGCATTCACCGCTATTAACACCTGAGCAGCAACAAGAGGTCGTTGAGTCTACCATCGCCATGTTTTTGAATCAGTATGAGTTGAAGGAGTAGAGTGTGAAACAGGAAAGCTATCAGGTGATTTATGATCGGGCCTGTGAACGCAAGGGTGGAGAGCGGGCTTTGGAAACACTGCTGGCAAAGCCTTTGTCACCGGCTCGGTTGCAGCGTATTCCTGATGACCGTTATCTGGCAGAGTTAACCCGCAAAGTCTTTCAGAGTGGTTTTGTATGGCGGGTGGTGGATCAGAAGTGGCAAGATTTTGAAGAGGTATTCTGGGGTTTCGATATTGAGAAACTGCTGATGATGCCCGATGACATGCTGGAACGAAAAGCCACCGATCCGAAAATCATACGACACCTGAGAAAGGTCTGGAGCATTCGGGACAATGCCCTGATGATCAGTGATGTTGCCCGCGAGCACGGCAGCTTTGGTCAGTTCATTGCCCAATGGCCGGAAGAGAATATCGTTGGTTTATGGATGTATCTTAAGAAACATGGTTCCCGGCTTGGAGGTAACACCGGCCCCTATGCGTTGCGCGCCATTGGTAAAGACTCATTTTTACTGACCCGGGATATTGAAGGGTACTTTAGAGCCATGAAAATCATTGATGGCAGCGTCAGCAGTCAGAAGAGCCTTAAAGCCATTCAGGGCTTTTTTAACCAGCTACATGACAGCAGTGGCCGCAGTTATACCGAACTCAGTCAATTATTGGCATTCGGGGTTGGAGAAAATCGGGTACAGGCAGAAGTTACTAATTAATTGCCTTTTCGATTTCTCTGTATTCCTTTTCCCGCAAGGCTTGGGCAAACTTATCGGTTTACCGGTTAATCGAGTCACGTGTAATGCTAGATACCCTGTTGTTTACAGCTGGAGTCACTCTGCCTGTTTGTATAATGCTACTGGCAGGTATTCTGTTAAAGAAGACAGGGTATATTGATGATCATTTTATAAGCGTTTCATCCCGCCTGGTGTTTAACTTTGGTCTGCCTGCTGTTCTTTTTTTCAGCCTTTCTTCTCTGGATCACAGTGAGCCGTTTGATGCGGATTTGCTGTTGTTCACCTGCGTGGTCACTATCGCCGGTTTCTTTCTTGCCTGGCTTCTGTCTCTGAAGGTTGTTGCGGCATGGCAGGATCGGGGCGTGTTTATACAGGGGGCTGCCCGTGGCAACCTGGCGGTTGTGGGGCTGGCTCTGGCCGGAAATATGTATGGCGAAGCCGGTATTGCACAACTGTCGTTAATGATGGCCATTACCATTCCTGTCTATAACATTCTGTCGATCATACTGCTGACGTATTACGGGCAGGATCGGTCACAGCAGGTCAGCCCCGCCAAACTGATCAAAGATATCGTTTCCAATCCGTTGATTATGGCCGTGTTTGCGGGTGTGCTATTCAGTACAAACGGGCTGGAGATCCCTGGTGTGATCGACAAAGTGGGCAACTATTTTGCCCAGATCACCCTGCCACTGGCTTTGTTGGGCGTAGGCGGTACGCTCAGTATCAGGGCGCTGGGAAAAACCAGTCATGTGTCGTTTTGGGCCAGCCTGTTCAAAGTGGCTGTACTGCCTGCTATTGCGGTGCCGGTTGCCATTCTTCTTGATTATGACCAGATGGAACTGGGCGTTCTGTTTCTGATGATGTCCTGTCCAACGGCAGCAGCCAGTTTCATCATGGCAAAAGCTTCCGGTGGAAACGGGGAACTGGCTGCTAATATTATCGTTTTGACCACTCTGGCATCCTTGCCAGCGGTCAGTATAGGGCTGTTTGCCATGAGGACTCTGGGGGTTATCTGAGATGTTATTGTCCGGCTGGCGCAAGCCCAGATTCTGGTTGTTACTCATCACGGTTACAGCTCTTTTTACCAACGCGGGCTGTACTAATCTGCCGAAAAACGTCCAGCGCACCGAGTCCCATGCGTTTACAACAACAGAAAATACGCTGATTGGCACACATATAAAGGAAACTCTGAAATCACACTCACAGAATGAAACGGGGTTTTATCCCCTTAGCAACGGCCTTGACGCAATGGCGACCAGACTAGCGCTGATTGATGCTGCCCAAAAAAGCATAGACGTTCAATACTATCTGTATAAGAACGACCTGGCGGGGCAACTGTTTACCAAACGACTGCTGCATGCCGCTGATAAAGGGGTCAGGGTCAGGATGCTGCTGGATGATCTGGGAGCGTCTGATAAAGATCGAATGCTATCGGTTCTGAATCAGCATCCGAACATTGAAGTCCGCTTGTTTAACCCGGTCACGACCCGAGGATTACTAAGAAGTCTCAATCTGGTCACCGATTTCAGCCGCATAAACCGCCGTATGCACAATAAGTCGTTTATTGTTGATAATCAGATTGCCATCATTGGTGGACGCAATATTGGCGATGAGTATTTCGATGCCAGTGTCGTTGAGTTTGCTGACCTTGATATGGTTCAGATTGGTGCAGCAGTGCCGGATATTTCGGTCGATTTTGATGAATACTGGAACAGTGATTACAGTTACCCGGCTGAAACCATTATTAAAGGGCATGATGTTTCCGATAAAAAGCGCACAAGGTTGATGCGGAAACTGGAAAAAGCCATGCAAACGCCGGAAGGGCAGCAGTATTTTATGCGTCTGCAGAATGCGCCGCTTATTGAGAATTTACGTAAAGGTGATTTGCAATGGTTCTGGGGGCAGGCCAGTGTCTATGCCGATATGCCTGATAAAATTGAACTGGTTGATATTGACAGCAGTATTCACCTGACACCCAGACTGGAGCCGTACTTTCAGAAAGCACAGGAAGAAGTGATCATGGTGTCGGCGTATTTTGTGCCAGGGAAAGAGGGCATGGCTTTTATACGCTCAATGGTCGAAAGAGGAGTTCGGGTTACCATTGTGACCAACAGCCTTGCTTCAACCGATGTGGCTCTGGTGCACACCGGTTATAGTCAGTATCGCTCTGAACTGCTTGATCTTGGCGTTGTTCTGATTGAAATGAAACCCAGTCTCAGTGAAAAGAAAAAGTTTATTCAGGGTTCCAGTAGCCGGGCCAGCCTGCATGCAAAAACCTACATTATTGATGGCAGTATTGTGTTTGTGGGGTCTCTTAACCTTGATCCCCGTTCCGTCAGGCTGAACACTGAAAACGGTGTGATTTATCATTCGCCGGAACTGGTCAGATACATGAAAGAAGAAATGCTCGGGGCGGACCGTAACCTGTACTGGTTACTCCAAAAAAATGGCAATACGATTGAATGGATCAATGGGCAGGGCGAAGTGGATGCCACTACGGATCCGGAAACGTCCTGGCTATTGCGCACAGGTATACGTCTGATGTCTATTTTTCCGATTGAAAGTCAATTGTAGACTATCCTGACTCCTGAAACATCAGTGTTTCAGGAGTTGTTCATGTCAAGCAGTACACATCCATACCCTCGCAGCTTTAGCCATATCGGCCTTTCTGTTCCCGACCTTGAAAAAGCGGTTGAGTTTTATACCGAGGTGTTGGGCTGGTATCTGATTATGCCGCCCACTGAAATCACAGAAGACGACAGTGCTATTGGTGTGATGTGCACCGATGTATTTGGCAGTGGCTGGGGTTCTTTTCGAATTGCCCATTTATCGACCGGGGATCGTATAGGGGTTGAAATTTTTCAGTTTCCTAACCATGAAACGCCCGATAATAATTTTGAATACTGGAAAACCAGCATCTTCCATTTTTGTGTTCAGGATCCGGATGTAGAAGGTCTGGCTGAGCGTATTGTTCGTCACGGTGGGAAACAGAGAATGCCGGTCAGGTACTATTTTCCGAATGAGAAGCCTTACCGAATGGTGTATATGGAAGACCCGTTTGGCAACATTCTTGAAGTGTATTCACACAGTTATGAGCTGACTTATTCGGCAGGGGCTTACGGTAGCTGATTGTTCAAGTGAAGCCTCTCTGTTGTTCTGCAAAACCACAACAGAGAGGCTCCTCTAATCTAAGACGGTTTCTAAGTGGTTTGTAGCATTACTTCCTGTTGAGCAGCCTTCAGTTTTGGCAGTTCTCTGGCAAAAACAGTTAATGTCACAATGCAGGCCAGTGCGTCGGACACAGGGAAGGCCAGCCAGACACCTTTCAGCTCGAACATCTGTGGCAACAGATACAGCATTGGAATCAGAATCAGCACCTGACGGCTGATGGTCAGGATAAAAGCGGCAACAGGTTTGCCCATGGCTTGAAAATAACCAGCGGCAATATTCTGAGCAGCAGCCAGTGGCATCAGAACCGTGATGGTTTTCAGCCCCTGAACACCCAGTTCCAGAACGGTTTCATCGCTGGTAAACAGTTTGATCAGGACTTCCGGAAAACTCCAGGCCAGAAACGCCAGAGTGGCAGACACAATCGTTCCGAACAAGATGGATTTGTAGACGACTTCCAGCACCCGGTCATACTGCTTCGCGCCATAGTTATAGCCTGCTATGGGTAAGAAGCCCTGAGTCATGCCAATGATCGGAACGAACAGCAGCGAGATGATTCTGTGCAAAACGCCGTAAACGGCTACGGCTACCGGGCCACCATAGAGATAAAGGCTCTGGTTCAGCAGTACTACCATGGCACTGCCTGAACCTTGTCGTCCAACCGTTGATGCGCCCAGAGACAGGGTTTCACGAATAATGGCTTTGTCCCATTTGAACGATTGGCGTTTGAATTTAAGATGGCTGCGCCCGCTCAAATAGAACAATACCAGATAGACTAATGCTGCCAGCTGTGAAATAACGGTTGCGATGGCTGCGCCTTTCAGCCCCATGTCCATATAAATGACAAACACGATATCCAGAATAATATTGATAGCAGACGACAGGCACATACCAATAACCGAATATTTGGTCAGACCTTCTGCACGAAGCATATTATTCATGCACATCCAGCTTCCCAGCAGCGGAATGCCGAAGAGAATAATGGAATAGTATTCCATGGCGTAGGGCAGAATCTCGCCACGTCCGCCAAACAGGGACAGAATTTCAGTGGCATAGAATCCGCACAGAACCGACACCGTTATACAAACAACTGCCGCCAGAGACAGTGCATTGCCAAAAGCCTGTTGTGCGGTTTTAAAGTCTTTTGCCCCAAGGCTGCGGGAGATAATGGATGATGCACCGACACCGATTCCCATGCCCAGGGTCGGTATCAGCATACTGACGGGCAGCACCACGGACATACCGGCAATTGCCATGGCACCGGCGTATTGACCGACGATAATTGTATCGATGATGTTGTACATCATCAGCACCAGAATGCCGGAGCAGGCTGGCAGAGTCATATTGATGAGTAATTTGCCAATAGGGGCACTACCCAACCGATTCAGTTGGCTCATAGAGATAGGCTTAGGTTGCGTGAACCTTTCTTCTTGAATTAATTAGTACAGAAGTCCATATGATAAAGAGAAATAGCAATGTATTGAGCTATCAGGAGGTAGGGGAAAGTGCGTAGGGGTTAATAACTGTCTGGTCAGATTTTTATAAAAAACTGGACTTAAAGCGACTTGCGTATTGGTTGATCGTCAACAAAAGCAAGTCCGTATAATCACCTGCGGCACCGAAATGGCTAGACCACAACAGTATGACAGGAGTATTGTAACCGATAGTGCTATGCATCTTTTCTGGCACAAAGGTTACTATACGACTCCGGTCAGCGAAATCATTAAAATCACAGGGCTTCAGGCGGTTAGCCTGTATTCAGCGTTTGGCAGTAAAGAAGGATTGTTGCTGGCAATGCTTAATCATTACACCGACCAGTTAGCGTCACGGACTTGAAAGAGCCAGGGCTGAATAACACAATGGATATTGACGGACTGGTCATCTTCGTAATGGGGGTTACCTGTTCCATTTCCATTATGGGACGACTGGCTCCCGGTAAAGAGCACATGCAGTCACTGGTCAGACCAGCACTGCAGGCGCTCTTTGTTTCTTAACGTTGTTTCTTAAAAATGTTTCTTAAATGTTGCACTCTTAACGCTTCACGGCCTATCTCATTATGCTGTTTTAACCTGAAGGTTTAAGCGGTACTGCACAAGATCTTCAATGGTCAGGACGGGCATATGATGTTGTCTGGCGAACTCGATCAGAGCCGGCAGGCGCATCATTGTTCCGTCTTCATGGGTTAACTCGCACAGCACGCCTGCCGGTTTTAAGCCTGCCATTGAGGCAAGGTCTACCGTTCCTTCCGTATGACCACGTCGTGTCAGCACACCACCGGGTTGAGCCCGCAGAGGAAAGACATGACCGGGACGGGCCAGATCTTCCGGACGGCAGCCGTCTGCGATAGCGGTTTTAATGGTGGTAACACGGTCAGCAGCAGAAACCCCGGTTGTGACTCCGACTCTGGCTTCAATGGTGACGGTAAAAGCCGTTCCATTCTTGCTGGTGTTGTCGGACACCATCGGTGGCAGGTCTAGCTGTCTGAGTTTTTCATCGGTCATACACAGGCAGACAATGCCACTGCATTCCCTGATCAGCAGTGCCATCTGGGGCGGGGTAATGGTTTCGGCAGCGAAGATCAGATCACCTTCGTTTTCCCGATCCTCATCATCAACGAGTACGACACCACGCCCTTCTTTTATGGCATTCAGGGCACTGATCACACGGTCTTCAGAGGTGCCGAAAGGTGAGAGTAGAGACTGATTCATGGTAGTGGTCCAGCATGGAGTAAAAAGGATTACCAGAATCAGGGCAAAGGAATAGACAGGCTCTGCTGGCCGAACTCATTTGAGCCGTGCTGCATACCTGAATGAACGAACACACTGGTTTCAGCCACAATACTGAAACCCTGGTTTATTCTCTTCCATCCGGACTGTAACCGTCGGCTCTGGTTTCGCACCAGATCTGCTGACCCTGTCGTGAGACATCAACGACAGGCGCTCGCGGGCTCTCTTTATTCGACGACATAAGTACTCAACCATATGAAATCATATTTTCTGACTCATTGTTCAGGTGCTCTCGGTAACTGCTCCTGCGTTACCCTATCTCCTGCATCCATGCAGTCGTGACTGCGTTGCAACTCTGGTCACATAGCTTGCTATGCTCCCGTCGTTGCGCCTTGCATAGCATCTGCCCAATAAGCCAGAAATATTCGATTCCATATGGCCGAGTACTTATTGAATAAAAAATACCGCCGGTGGGGAATTTCACCCCGCCCTGAGAATAGTTTTACCAGACGCGCGCGTCTGGTCTGCACATCCTAATAAAACCGGCGTTAAGGCTCAATAGTCTAAAAGAAGGAAATACAGACCCAGTAAAATGCCAGCCCGGCAATGACAGTGATCATCAGGCTATTGCTGATGCGGGAAACAATAAAGGCGACAATGGCAGACCAGAAAAACGCAACGTTAATGCCGTTCGAACCGTCTGGAGCCCGCACCAGAATGGTCTGAACAATAATGGCACTGAGTACTGCAACCGGAACGTACTTTAACGATCGCTCGATATTGGGTGGCAGTGTCCATCGACCAGAGGTCGCCAGCAAAACAAAACGAATTCCAAACGTTATGGCGGCCATACTCAAAATCAGTAACCACTCATTCACGATTCAGCCCCCCTTCGGATGAATGATCTTGAGACTTTATTGTTTTGGACAGGTTCAGGGTTTCCAGAATCAGTCCCAGAGAGACGCCCACTACAGAGGAAACAATCAAACCACTCTGGTAAGGCCAGTCGATGGTGAAAATTGCACACACTCCGGCGCTGATACCTGCCAGCCACATGGGACTGTAAACCATCGCAGGCGCAATAATGCCGACAAAAGCAACAATCATGGCGACTTCAAGTCCGAGATCAGTCATGCCGGGCAGGTTTTGCCCAAGGGTTAAACCGATCCAGCTGCACAGCAGCCAGTTGCTGTACATCAGTAGTGCCGAACCGGTGTAGTACCAGTACAACCCCTTTCCGTCCTGATGGGTACGCAGCCAGCCGGAGACAACCGCAAAGGTTTCATCGGTGAGCCAGAATGCCAGTTTGGCGCGGATGCTACTGCGCATGTGTCGTGTATGAGGCACCAGTGTCGCTGCGTAGAGCATATGGCGCAGGTTAACAAAAAACGTTGCCAATAGAATGGCTGGCCAGGCGGCGGCAGCTCCCAGCATGGAGACAGCAAGAAACTGCGCCGAACCGGCAAACACCAGTGCCGACATGCCTATGATGGCAAGGTCGGACATTCCGGCGGCTTTTGCCAGAACACCATAGAGAATGCCGAAAGGGACGGCTGCAAGAATCAGTGGCAGAGAGTGTTGAGCGCCCTGCAACAACAGGCGGGCAGGAGAAGGTGTCTGGTCAGGCATTGTTATTGTGTTGTTCGAAGCTTTTTTCAGAGCAATGACCTTACTCTTTTTAAGGAGTAAATACCATTTTCCTCAGCGGGTGAAGAAAATGGTAACGGCGAGCCTGAGAAACTATCGGGGGAGAAGTCTTTTACAGACCTCTGGGAGTCAGTGACAGCAGTGTTTTCTGAGCCAGCTTCAGTTCGTCACTCTTGAAGTCTTTTCTATGGAGCTGATCGATTTTGTTAAACAGAGCGTCAGTTAACTGCTCAGTCATCTGCGTCTGAAATCTGGGATGGTGTATGACTTCAGAAATACAATTGCTGTACAGCGAGTAAGTCACTTCAGGGTCATCTTCAGGTAGGTTGATGGCTTGTTCCAGCGATTTAAAGGCTTCGGAGTACTGACCCTGTTCCATTGATTTAACCGCCTGCTCCCTGAACCAGGCGGCCCCAACCGGGACGCCAAACTGTGCAAGGTCTCTCGACCAGATGCCCTGTTCGCAAAGGCTTTCCAGCTGTTCAAGAATGACCTTGGGTGAGGTGCCCTGTTTCTGCTCATCCTTCATAAAGCCCAGCCATGCCTCAATTTCGAGGTCAGCCATGGCTTCAGTGAAATCGTGGGGAACGCCTTTACGATGCTTCTTCGATAACTCAAGGGTGTCTATGGCAGCCTTGTAGTGTTCATTTCTGGCCTGAATAAAAATGGCAACAAACAGGGCCTTGCCCTTGGTTCCCTTAATTTTTACATCTTCATGGGTCAGTCCCCATTCAAGCAGCCCCGGTTCCATATCCGGAGCACCTTTATGAATATGGCCAAGCGCCCTGATAATCTGCTCCGGTGTGTATTCATGTTCCAGCATAAAGTTGAAAACAGAATAAAGTTGTTTCGGGTGGTTGTTCTCAATGGCCTGCTTCAGAAAACCATCCACCTGGTTTTTGGTGGCTTTCTCGGCAATGGCAGGAAAGTCATCATGACAGGTGGGCTTTCTTTCCGGTACAGGCTTATCAATGATGGAAACCGGTTCAATGGGCAGGCCTGTTTCTAGATCGTGTCCCAGGGCATTGGCTGCTTCTTCCAGCTTCATTGCATGCAGGTTACTGGCCGTGGGCTTCATAGAACTCTCCCTGTGCGGATATAAGGTATAAATTTGGCCTATTTCTTGTATTTCGGACTGATTGGCTTTTGATTAAGGCGATTGCTGGCTTTTTTACCGGTAGATAAAGGTTTCACCGTCTTATTGTGCAAAAGTCGGTTTTTTGTCATGAGACAAAAGTCGCAAGCAATTGTTGATAAGCTTTTTCTTTCGGCAACCGATGACTTATAAATCAGTTGCGAATCAGCAGGGTGACGGTTGTGGAAGATTATCAGTTAATTCTGACCGGTAAGCAGGTACTGGTGGCAGAGGACAACCCGGCGAACCGGATGGTCATGAAAAAACTGCTGAAAAAAGTTGGTATAGAGTTTGAGTTTGCTGAAAACGGTCAGCTGGCGTTGGAAAATTACCAGCAAAATCACGAACGTTTGCATCTGATTCTGATGGACTGTGAAATGCCGGTGATGGATGGTTACAACGCCACGGCAGTGATCAGGCAGTTTGAAGCCGAGTCGGGTCTGTCACGTAAGCTGATTATTGGGCTTAGTGCCCATGCCATAGATGATTTGAAAAACAAGGCCATTGAACAGGGTATGGACGATTACCTGACCAAGCCCATTGATCGTGATTTGCTGTACACAACGCTGGTCAAATACCTTTCCTGAAACAATACCTTTTAGGGCGCCATGAGCATTCCACCGGGCAAACCCGAAGGGACACCAGACAGTCCGGTCAGCTCTTCGGTTGAACAGGATTCAACGGAAGATGAAAGTGTCTCAGGGCACTTTCATTATAGAAAAGCCCAATCTATATCCGATTCTTCGGATTCAACTTCTCGAGCTCCCAAGGCACCTCCACGACGGGCGAGCTTCAGACGACTGTCATCAAGAGCAAAAATTCTGGAAGCACATCAGAAAGAGAAAGAGCTGCACCCAGAAGAGAACAAAGCTATTTCTGGCAGTATTCCTGTTCCCGGACGGTCTGCAACCCATAGAGACAAAGACTGGCAACACTCGTCAGGTTCACCCAATAGCGCAAGTCTGCAGGCATTTTTAACAGAGGTTGAACAGGACGATGTGGCAGCCTCACTGGGGCGTTTTGATCGGGCAGGCTCTGTCACTAGTGAAACCAGTTTGCCTGATATTCAGTCGAAGCCGTTTGAGTATGATCGCTTACTGATGTTCGTTAATCCTGATAACCCTAAAAGCCCGCTGTTTAAAGCGTTTAAAAAACATTTTTCGGTTTCATTTAAAGCAATGCCACCTTACGAGCAAAATCGTGTTTACAAATTTTGCCTGAGCAGGCTGAGTACGATTTGCTTCAACAGTGATCCAACAGAATCGGCTGCCAAAGGCTTTCTGACTTCATCACTGCAGGACTATAAGTCTGAAGTTTGTGAGCGTTTCAGCACCTGTTCCGCGCAATGTGAAGAGGCAGGCAAAGTCATTAGTGTTGAAGCACTGCTTATGAAGCTGGGGATAAAGGGCAAGACAGGCAGAGCCATTGCGGTAGCGGCTGAAAAATCCATTGAATGGTTGTCAGCTGGCTCTGAACAGCGGGCAGGCGGAATGGCAAACCCGATCCACCGGTGTTCCCAGTTAGAAAATGAAGCGTTTTATGTTGGGCTATACAGATATTATTTTTAATGCTTTAAATCGCAAAGTGAAGCCGGATACGCAGTGGTTAACGAAAGATTGAGACAAATAAAAAAGCTGGCAGCATTGTGTTATACCAATCGCAATAATTAGCTATTCTATTGCGCTGCCTTTTCAGCCGGTTATTCTGCGTTAGCATTCGTCGCCATAGCTACGGCTATGGCTCCTCACGCCGCCTTGCCTAACCGGCTGAAAAGGCATGCTCATCACGAAGCTAATTATTTTGATTGGTATTAAATGCTGCCAGCTTTCAGGTTTGGCTAATCGTTAATTCAGAGAATTAATTAGCCACAATATTCACCAGCTTACCCGGTACAACAATGACCTTACGAACGGTTTTGCCGTCGGTAAACTTGGTCACGTTTTCCTGTTCCAGAGCCAGCTTTTCAATGTCGTCTTTAGACATTCCTGCAGGTACTTCCAGTTTTGCACGCACCTTGCCGTTCACCTGAACCACCATAGTGATGGCGTCTTTCTTCAGGGCGGATTCGTCAAACACTGGCCAGCTGGCACCCACAACGGCTTCAGTATGACCCAGTGACTGCCAGATAGTGTGCATGGCATGCGGTGCAATCGGAGCCAGCATCAGTGTGGTGGCTTCCAGAGCTTCACGTACAACGGCACGTCCCTGATCGCTGCTGTCTTTGAACTTGGCCAGAGCGTTGTTCAGTTCCATGATCGCAGCAATCGCTGTGTTGAACGTCAGGCGGCGTGCGCAGTCGTCCGATACCTTTTTAATGGTTTCGTGAGTTTTACGACGCAGGTCTTTCTGTTCTTTGGTCAGTGCGTTCACATCCACTGCCGGAGCTTCACCACCGGCAACATGGTCGGCTACCTGTTTCCAGAAACGACGCAGGAAGCGGTGCGCACCTTCTACAGCACTTTCGGACCATTCCAGTGTCTGCTCGGGTGGCGCAGCAAACATGGTGTACAGACGAATCGTGTCGGCACCGTACTGGTCGATCATGGCCTGCGGGTCAATACCGTTGTTCTTGGACTTGGACATCTTGCTCATGCCCGCATGCTCAACGGCTTCACCGGTCTCTTTCAGAGTGGCTTTGGTCAGACGACCTTTGTCGTCAAATTCCATGTCAACGTCGGTTGGCGCAATCCACTGCTTAACGCCTTTGGCATCCAGCTTGTAGAAAGTATCGGCCAGAACCATGCCCTGACACAGCAGACGCTTGAACGGTTCGTCGCTGTTGACCAGACCTGCATCACGCAGCAGTTTGTGGAAGAAACGGGAGTACAGCAGGTGCATGACCGCGTGCTCGATACCACCGATATACTGATCCACTGGCAGCCAGTAGTTGGCAGCCGCCGGGTCCAGCATCCTGTCATCAGACTGTGGAGAACAGTAGCGGGCATAGTACCAGCTGGATTCCATAAAGGTATCAAAGGTGTCGGTTTCCAGAGTCGCCGCTGCACCGTTGTGAGAGGTTTTAGCCCACTCGGGATCAGCCTTGATCGGAGACTGCACGCCGTCCATTTCCACATCTTCCGGCAGCAGAACGGGCAGTTCTTCCAGAGGCACTGGAATTTCAGTACCGTCTTCCAGGTACTTCATCGGGATAGGCGCACCCCAGTAACGCTGACGGCTCACGCCCCAGTCACGCAGACGGTAGTTCACCTGCTTTTCGCCCTTGCCTTCGGCAATCAGTTTGTCGCAGATGGCATTGAATGCGGCTTCAAAGGTCATGCCGTCGAACTCGCCAGAGTTCACCAGTTTGCCTTTTTCGGTGAACGCAGCTTTGGACAGGTCGCACTCTTCGTCTGCGTTCAGTGGCTCAATCACCTGTTCAATGGGCAGACCAAAACGCTGGGCGAACTCATAATCACGCTGATCATGACCCGGAACCGACATCACCGCACCGGTGCCGTAATCCATCAGCACAAAGTTGGCAGCCCAGACGGGTACTTCACGACCTGTAATCGGGTGAATGGCGCGCAGACCGGTATCGACACCCATCTTCTCCATGGTGGCCATTTCTGCTTCAGTCACACCGTTGCTTTTGCACTCTTCAATGAAAGCAGCCAGCTTTTCATTGTTGGCAGCCGCCGCTTTTGCCAGCGGGTGTTCGGCAGCGACAGCCACATAAGTGATGCCCATCACGGTGTCCGGACGGGTGGTGTAGATCTGGAATGCTTCCGGAGCATCAGCCACCGGGTTAGCGACCTTAAAGGTCATTTGCACACCTTCGGAACGGCCGATCCAGTTGCGCTGCATCGCTTTAACCTGTTCAGGCCACTCTTCCAGCTTGTCCAGGTCTGCCAGCAATTCGTCGGCGTAATCGGTGATCTTGATAAACCACTGTGGCAGCTCTTTGCGCTCTACCAGTGTGTCACAGCGCCAGCAGCGACCGTCTTCCACCTGTTCGTTCGCCAGTACCGTTGCGTCGTTCGGGCACCAGTTAACGTTGGACATTTTTTTGTACACCAGACCTTTTTCATACAGCTTGGTGAAGAACCATTGTTCCCACTTGTAGTAGTCCGGTTTGCAGGTAGCCAGCTCACGATCCCAGTCGTAACCAAAGCCCAGACGCTTCAGCTGGCCTTTCATGTACTCGATGTTTTCGTAAGTCCACGGGGCAGGAGCGGTCTTGTTCTTGATGGCTGCGTTTTCCGCAGGCAGACCGAAGGCGTCCCAACCCATAGGCTGCATGACATTTTTGCCCTGCATGCGTTGATAGCGGGAAATCACGTCACCAATGGTGTAGTTGCGAACGTGACCCATGTGTAGTCGTCCACTGGGGTACGGGAACATGGAAAGGCAGTAGTATTTTTCCTTTCCTTCGTCCTCGGTCACAGCAAAGCTGTTGTTGTCTTCCCAGAATGACTGGGCCTCAGTTTCGATCTGATGCGGGTGGTAATGCTCTTCCATCATAGCTCTAGTACGAGAAACAGGTATTTGGAACGTTCGTTTAAAATCAGGCGTCCCCCGAAAATGATCTTTCAGAAGTCAGTTAGATTATAACGAGAGTTTGAGTATAAACCCGCAAGGATACATGAGTGAGAGATTAAGGGATAGCGTAAAGAGAAAGGATCATTGAGCAGGCTCCGCATCCGCCGATGCGGAGCCTGAAAAGCGCGTCGGGAATTACTGTTTGAACAGTTCGCCCAGCTTGCTGGCCAGCATCATGTTGCCTTCAGTGCGCAGTTTGCCGGTCATAAAGGCCTGCATACCGTTCACTTCACCGGTCATGATACCCACAAAGGTGCTGGTATCAGAAATCAGGCTAACGCTTGGGTTGTTGCTGGTGCCTTCCACGATGTCACAGGTACCGTCATTCACGTTGATGTGGAAGGGGTCGCCGTCAGTGATATTGAACTGAAAAACAATGTTCAGGCCAGCCGCTGCGTCTGCGTCAAAGCGCTCGGACAAGCCGCTGAGGATTTCCTGCATTTCTGCCATTGCTATTACTCCGTTGTTGTTATTGTGTTAGGACATTTTCAGTTGCCGGAGCCACTGAGAAAAGACGATCAGGTGTTCCGTTTCTGCCTGTCGTCACAGGTCAATGCAAAGATTGCCTGTTAGGGAATCTGAAGGCAAGGCTTTATTGCGCCAAATTCTGTGACGCAGGCACGGTTTGCATACATTAGTATTTAATTTTCGTCACTGCCGATGTTTATGATACTCATCCAGTCATTAAATGATAACAGCTAACCTGTGGCTGACTATCCGAATGGTCTCTAGTATGATCACCAGACTTCAGGCGTACGACACCAATAACATAATAAGGTGAATAACAGTGGAAGGCGTATACCAATCTGAGCATGTGCTGCTGGAACAGCAGGGACGTATTCTCACCATCAGGCTTAACCGCACCGATAAAAAAAATGCCCTGAGTGGTGACATGTATAAAGCCATGACTTCCGCTCTGGCTTATGCGGACGGTGAAGACTCGGTGTATGCCGTTTTGCTGACCGGCGATGACCAGTGCTTTACCGCCGGTAACGACATTGCCGACTTTCTTCAATCCGAACTGGGCAATAACGCGCCGGTCATGCTGTTTCTGCGTCAGTTGATTGATTTTGAAAAACCGCTGGTGGCGGCAGTGAATGGTGTAGCTGTCGGTATTGGTATCACCATGCTGTTGCACTGTGATCTGGTGTATGTCGGTGAAAACACACGCTGTCGTCTGCCGTTTGTGAACCTTGGACTGGTGCCGGAAGCTGCTTCCAGTCTGTTGCTGCCGAACATTATGGGTCACCAGAGAGCCGCCGAGCTGTTGATGCTGGGTGATTTTTTCGACGGCAGAAAAGCCATGGATTATGGTATTGCCAATGAAGCATTGCCTGATGGTGAAGCTGTTATGCAAAGAGCAGTGGAACAGGTCAACAAGCTGGCTAACCAGCCCAGAGAGGCGTTACGGCTTACCCGCAGACTACTGAAAAAACGGGAGTACGATCCGGTAGAACACCGGATCGGCGAAGAAGGTATGATGTTTGCCAAACAGCTTCGTTCAAAGGAAGCCATGGACATCATGCAGGCATTTTTCAAAGGGGGCTGAATGCCCCTGCTGTCAGAAATAACCTTTGATGGATTCCACTTCAATGGAATACAGGGTATCGGTGTATTCCGAGGTGTTTTTCTCGACCCGCAGTGTTCCGGTGACCCAGTAGGGTGTGTAACCCGCTTCGGTCACCTTGATGCCTTTGTCGTATTTAATGTAGATCGTCTGGTTGGGGGGCGGAGGCGGCACGTGAATACAGGCGCCCGCCGATGGTACCAGCAGCAACTCTGTGGCGTTCTGGTTTTTGTCCATATTCAGGGGCACCAGAAAGCCTGGCATTTTGCCATAGGTTTTATCCAGCTTATCCACAGCGGTATTGCCCAGCTTCTCCAGATAGGCGATTACCGCGTCGCGATCCATTTTGCCCTTCTGGTAATCTTCCACCACTTTCGGGTCTGGCTCCGGCATCAGGTCGCGCCAGTCCAGTTCACGGACTTCTGCCTTTGACTCGGCTTTGGCCAACTTTTCAGGGACTGGCTGTTTATTGGTATCGACCGGTCTGGCCTGAGATTCGCTCACTGACAAAGTGGCTGACAAAGTGGCTGACAAAGCCAGAGTCAGAATGAGTAATCCTTGTTTCATCGTTTTTATTCCTGTTTCAAAGACGAACGGTCAGGCCGTCTGCCAGCGAGTTTCTATAGGCGCGCCAGGCGGGAATGATTCCCAGGATGGTCGCACTGCCTATCACAATGCTGGCTATCAACCACTCTACAGCGCCAGGGGCTGTGATCGCCAGATAGAAGCCAAAATACTTTTGCAACGACGGTTGAACCGCAAACAGAAGACCATACTGCAAGGCAAACCCCAGTGCGGTGCCGGCTATGGCATAAATCAGTGACTCACTGACCATTAACGCAAAGATATGTCCGGGGCGGGCACCGACAGATCGTAAAATAGCCATTTCCCGTCGCCTTTCGTTCAGAGACGTGAGAATGGTGGTCAGCATCCCGATCAGCCCTGCCAGCACCACCATCACGGAAACCGCCAGCAAAGCTTTTTCTGCCGAGCCAACAAGCCGCCATAATTCCTGCAAGGCGACGCCGGGCAAAATGGCAGATAACGCTTCCTGACGATAATCGTTAATCATGCGCTGGTAGCGAAAGGCAGCCACCCTTGATTTCAGACCCACAAAGTAAGCGGTAATGCTGGTGGGTTGCAGATCCATCTGCCGGGTTCTGTCTGCCGAAATAGTAAAACCGGGAATCGGTGGTGCACCGCTGACCCAGTCAATATGCAGGGCTTCAATACCTTCCAGCGAGATCATAATCACCCGATCCATAGGCGTGCCGGTTGGTTCAAGAATACCGCTGATAACAAACGGTTTGTCGTCGTGCTCCTGCAATGAAGTCGCTTCAACACCATGGCTCAGGGTAATGGGCTGCCCGACGGAATAACCCAGCGCCAGAGCCACTTCTGAACCAATGACCGCATCGTACAGGTCGTCAAACGCTGCACCGGATTTGAACGACAATGATTGATCATTGGCGTAACGGTAATGATCAAACATCCCCTGAGTAGTACCAACCACCCGATAACCCTGATGGGAGTCACCCAGTGCAATAGGCACTGTCCATGCCACTGCCGGATTGGAAGACAGCTCTTCGTAGGTCTGCCAGGTAATGTTGTTGGTGGCATTGCCAATATGAAACACCGAATACAGCAGCAAGTTGATCGAACTGCTACGGGCTCCGACAATCAGGTCGGTACCGGAAATGGTGCTGGTGAAACTGTTTTTGGCTTCAACCCTGACTCGCTCAACCCCCAGCAGCAGGGCAACACTGACCGCGATGGAAAAAATGGTCAGTACCGCAGTGGTTTTGCGGTTACGCAGGCTCTTTAATGCCAGACTGGCTATGCTCATAAATCGCCTCCGGTGCTTGAGCCTGAACGGGCATGGTTGATTTCATGCAGCGCAATGGTGCGGTCAAACAGCTGTTCCAGAGTCGGATCGTGGCTGACAAACACCAGCGTGTTTTCAGCGGCTTCACATTCTTCAAACAGCAGTTGAATAAAGGCTTCGCGGGTATCGGTATCGAGTGCCGAGGTCGGTTCATCGGCAATCACTATGCCGGGTCGACCAATCATGGCTCTGGCTGCGGCAACACGCTGCTGTTGTCCGATACTGAGTTCGGTGACACTGTTATTCAGTTGCTTTTGGTCGTTTAATCCAAGATGCGACAGTAGACGTAAGGCTTCCTGACGAGCATCTGAGCCGGACTGTTTAACCTGTTGTTGTCGTTGCTGGGAAAAGCTCAGTGGCAGAGTCACATTATCCACTAACGATAGATAAGGAATCAGGTTGAACATCTGGAAAATAAAACCGATATGGTTGGCGCGGAAATGATCCCGCTGCGCCGGGGACAAACTGCACAGGTTGGTTCCCAGCACATCGACTGATCCCCGTTCAGGCACCAGTACGCCACCCAGAAGGCCCAGCAACGTGGTTTTACCAGAGCCGGAAGGCCCCCGGATAAAGACCTTTTCGCCCCGGTAAATAGTGAGCTGGCTGATGTCCAGAACCGTAGAGCCCTGCTTCCAACTGAACTGAACCTGATCCAGTTCAATAACCGGTGAACGGGAATCCGTCATATCAGAAACGTACCTGTGGCTGGTTCGGGGTCATGGTTTCGGACAGTTGACCGCTTCGGGTAAAGCCCTGCACACGAATCCGTTCGCTGCGTGGAAAGCTTTCAAACAGCGTGGTGGAAAACTGGTTCAGCTGACTGATGTCCTTGCACTGGTAAACGTAAGAGGCTGAAATATCCATATGACCATCATCATGAGCATCATGATCGTCGTGATGATGGTCATGCCCTGAATGTTTATGATGATGGTCATCGTCGTGTTTGTGCCCGTGGTCATGGTCGTCTTGAACATGAACCTCTTTCGTCGTGCTGGCATGTGCGGTTTTCAACTGACAACCCGCAGCCGCTGGCAGCGACCAGAGGTTTTCAGACTCCAGTTTTGCCAGTGCTTTATCCAGTTGTTGTTTTTGAGCATGAGTAGTGATGCGCTCAAAGCCCAGAATGTCGTGAGCAGGCATCATCAGCTCCATGTGCAGCTCTGAACCTTCCGTGGCGAAATTCAGTTTGCCTTCTCCGTGAACATGGGCACCGGCATGGCGAACGTCATCATGATCGTGGTGATGACTGTGAGCCAGTACTGCACCGGAAAACGCCAGAGTGCAGGCAGCTGCGACTGCCATGCGAATTGATGTACGCATAAATAAATCCTGTTGTTAAAAACTTGAAGGTCATTGAATCAGTCAGGCAACAGGAGGCGCGCGGGTGAGTCGTTTGGTGGGTGTTGTACGGGAAAAATAACGGACTGCCGGAACCGTAAAGGCAGTGCCAGCTTTCAGAATGGCAACATAGCGAGCGCTATCGGACGTGGGATGGCTGCACTGGAACTTACAGGCGGTACAGTCGTGGGCATCATTGTCCCATGGGTGACCAGGGTCATCCAGTTCCAGAGACTGAACATAATGGTTCAGTGCCTTATGAAAGCTGTCGGGCGCATCATGGTGTGCGTGATGGGTGTGAACCGTGGCATAACCAGCCCCAAGGGCGTAGCCAAACAACAATAGCCAGACAACAACGGGGTGTTGTCGCAGCAGTCGCAGAATGTTGACTATGGAAAAACTCATGGGGGTGTTCCACTGAAAAACAACGATTGACATTTTTTCAATCAGGCTGGATATTCTGTCATAAAAAAACGTTATTTTATAACATTTTTGTAATGACACTGTTGATGCCACAGAGCAATTCAATAGTGGTAAAAGCTTTCTCCGGATTAAAAATTGTGAACGGACGCAGGAAAAATCGTCCAAAGGCAGTTGGTACAAGGGGTGGCTTAGGGTAGGGTATAAAAAGCAGTCGCTTTCTAAAAAAACAATAAAATCCCATGGAGAGCCCTATGTCGGATCGTTTTATTCTCACCGGTGGAATGATTTGTGACGGCACCGGTCAGGACGCCTTTCAGGGGGAAGTGCTGGTTGAGGATGGTGTTATCAGGCAGATAACACGTGGCGTTAGTGCCCCTGCTGACAATACGCCACGAATAGACTGTCAGGGTCTTGTGGTGGCACCCGGTTTTATTGATGTCACCTCGAATATGGATTTTTATGCAGGCTTTGGCGGATCGGTGTATTTCGGTCAGTTTACCCGTCAGGGCGTCACCAGCTTCGTTACCGGGCAGGGCGGGTACAGCCCGTTTGCCATTTCGGCGTACAGCCCGCACCAGACTCTGTTGAATCAGCCACCGTTTGATATCGGACAGATAGAGCAACCGGCAGGCGGCTTACGGCAGTTCAATCATCAACTTGATTCCACTATTCACCATCAGCTGATCCCCATGGCGGGTCATGGCAGCTGTCGTTTGTCCATTGCCGGTTATGACAACCGTCCTCTGAGTGGCAAAGAACAGAAACAGTTGCTGGGGCTGCTGGAAGAATCCCTGCAGGATGGCGCGGCGGGTATTGCTATTGGTTTGAATGAACGTCCGGGTATGTTTGCCACCAAGGAAGAGTTGCACGCAGTGGCGCAACTGACCCAGCGTTATGACAAAGTACTGCGGGTGCATGGTCGTAGCCAGATGGCGCTGTCGGGCTATTACCCTGCTTTGTCGTTGCGACGTCATAATCTGCAAGCGCTGGATGAAATGCTTTTGCTGGCGCGGCGTATCGGGGTAAAACTGCAATGTTCACAACTGGCCTTTTTAGGTGACCGATCCTGGTACACCATGGATACCGCGCTGGACAGCCTTTATAAAGCCTGTGAAATGGGTGTGGATGTGCAGTTTGATATATCGCCTCACAGCGTTGGCACTACACGGCTGATCAACCTGTTACCCCAGTGGTTTGTTGGAAACTGGCAGGAAGGTATGGCATCGCGATGGCAGCGACAACGTTTGCAGCTGGCATTGACGCTTAACTTTGCCATGTCCGGACTGGGTTACTCTGATATTAAACTGGTGTCGTCGTATTCTGAAACCTATGAACCCAGTGAAGGTGAACGGCTGGACACCATTGCCAGTTCTGCCGGTCAGAGCCCCTTTGATACGCTACTGGATATTCTGGATAAAAGTAACAGTCAGGCGCGGGTGATGGTGTATGAGCGCTATGGTATCGGCATGGTGCAGCAACTGATGGCGCACGTGTGTTCATTGTTGGGTTCCGGGGCGGTGCCCGAACCACTGTCGGGTGTGCATCATCCGTCTGCAGTGGCAGCGTTCCCAAGGTTTTTGCAGATTGCCCGTAATACCGGTGTATTGTCCATGGAACACTGTGTGCGGAAAATGACCGGTGCCGTTGCCGACCGGGTCGGTGTACGCGACCGTGGTTACCTGCTGGAAGGCAAACGGGCAGATATTACAGTGTTTAACTGGAAAAGCCTGATGGATTTAACCGACTTTGCCGGTTACGACGCACAACCAGATGGCATTGACCAGGTGTATATTGGCGGGAAGTGTTTGCTGAAACAGTCACGGCTGGTGTCGGCAGACAGTGTTTCAACCAATACCTTATAAGTAACGCTTGCGGTTCATTTTTCAGTCAGAGCGCGGTAAAGTGGCGCGTTTTTATTCCCTGCCGGGGACTGCGTGATGAAAACTGCCACCGACTCAAATCAGCCTTTCTGGCTGCAAAAGAACCTTGAGGAAATGACTTCTCAGGAATGGGAATCCCTGTGCGACGGCTGCGGCCGCTGCTGCCTGAACAAGCTGGTGGACGAAGACGATAATATTCTGACCGTTGCCGTGGCGTGCAAACTGCTCGACTTGGACACCGGCCTGTGCAAAAACTACAAGCACCGTCGCAAGCATGTGCCGGACTGCATCAAATTTACCCCTAAAACACTGCACGAATATTTGAAATGGCTGCCCGACAGTTGCGCCTACCGGTTACTGTACGACGGCTATAGCCTGCCGGACTGGCATCCGCTGATCACCGGTAACCCTGATTCAGTACATGACGCTGGATTTTCTGTTAAGGGCAAGGGTTTTGTATCAGAAGACGATGTATCGGTAATGGATTGGCACGATTATATCATCTGTACAGGGTAGGTTGGGACGAACGAAGTGATTCCCAACACGGAGACTGTTTTTTATGAATGAACTTACCGTGTTGGGAATCGCGTTCCGCTCGTCCCAACCTACGTAGAGTAATAAGTGCATTAAAAATACCGGTTTTGGGGCTTGCAGTTTATATTGGTCAGCTTAATGTAAGCACTAAGGATGTTTCCTTACTTTGACTCAGACAAGGGATTACCGGCTCGCAGAGCCTCGTCAGGATGACGGACACACAGTAAACCCGGCGCAAGCGGGTTTTTTAATTTAGGGATGATCATAGTTACGTTGTAAGAGTTGCGTCGTAAGACATGGAACCGACCGTAACTGCTGTGGATCGAATAATAATAAGAAAAACAACGTGTCCTCAGGGGTACCTTATGAAAAAACAACAATCCGGTTTTACCTTAATCGAGCTGATGATCGTGGTGGCGATTATTGGTATTTTGGCGGCTGTGGCTTTGCCATCTTATCAAAACTATACAGCTCGAGCTTATGCCTCGGAAGCATTAACTGCCTTGCGTCCTCTTCAGTTATCAATAGCCGAACACTTGCAAGTTGAAGGGGCTTTGCCTGATACATTGGCAGACTTGGGCAGCTATGGAGGAATGGCAACTGCAAATGATTACTCGTCAGGTAGCGTTGCTTCGATTGATTTAGGACAGGTTAAGACGGGAACGGATACTGATGGCAACGATATAAATGAAACACGTATTACTGTTACATTTGCTGCAGAGTTGGATGATGCTCCGGAGTCAGTTGAGGCAAAACTTTATCATTGACTTTAACTGATACTAATGGTCGCTTGTCTCTTGGTGTGGATACTGAGGCCACTAGAACAACTCTTGATACTGAGTTTCATCCGAACATTTAATGTAACTTACTTTATTGATTAGTAATAATCAGTACTACAGGTTTTAATCTAAGCTTGCAGTACTGATCATTACTTTTCTTAGATGAAGCTTTGGTATAGTTACTCCCCTGTAGTAGAAAGATTCTTCAGTTATCCTTTTTTCATACCGCACCTCATAAAGTAGAATAAACGGCAAACTCTCACTACTTTTCATCCTCTCCACATCCGCATTCCACCCAATAAACCGATGCGACTGATAAGCCCCCAACTCATCATCCAACAAAGGCAAAAAGTGATCCTTTTTATTACCTGTGGCAGTGAGTGTGTGACGGTCAATCTGAATAATCAGGTTGTCTTCCGTTGCTATGCCATCGGCAAAGTAGTCGTTGACGGCCTGCTGGTAGAAGTACTGCAGGCTCACGGCGGCGGTAATGAGTCCGGCGGTAAAAATCAGAAGCACGGTAAAGCATCGTGATAAAAATGATAGTTTGCGATTGCTGATCAGAACCCGTTTGCTTATGCCCATTGTCTGTCTCCTGTCATTAATCAGACATATCGGACAGAACAACGAAACGCTTAATAGAAAAGTTGACACACAAGACTGGCTGTTTGCAGCTGTGTGCCGATGACACCTATTCAGAGATAACAATTCAGACATAACAATTCAGACCTAACAATTCAGACCTAACAATTCAGACCTAACAATGACAACAAGGTAAGATTCATGCGGGTGAGCAGGTCTCTGGTAAAAGAGTGGCTATTGCTGGTGTTGCTGACACTGGGGTTAATGGTGTTGCAGGGCAGTTACCGGTTCTGGATATTTTCCGAAACCTTTGCCATCAAAAAAGGCTCTATTAATGCAGATATGATGATTGCCGCTTTCTGGGACAGCGCCAAACTGCAGGGTGACTTGTTGCATTATCTGTTGATGCAGTTTCTGTTGCATTTCTCGTTGGCGTTGGCGGCGTGGTGGTTTGCCCGGCGTTTTATGCAGCGATTCGCGGTATACCGGCATCAGCCAAAGCGTGTGATTGCGTTGTTCTGGTCGGTGCTGGTGCTGTGTACCTTTATGGCCAACTCACTGGTTTATAAGTTTTCTTTCTTCTCTTTATATCATTCTGTTCACAGCGGGCTGGCCATTGCGCTTCTGCTGGCGGTTGGGGGGGTTGCGATTTATCTGAGCCGGGGCTGGGTGTTGCTGCTGGCTGCGGTGTGGTGGTGGCCAACGGGCAGTGTGACAAAGCAGGAGGCGGCCAAAACAGACCAACCCAATATTTTTATCATTGGTGTGGATTCGTTGCGGGCGGATCTTGTCGAGGCAGAAAATTCACCAACACCGGTATTAAAAGCCCTGTCGGAATCATCCCTCTATTTTGAAAACGCACTGACACCGGTGGCCCGAACGTTTCCGGCATGGGTGTCCATTTTAACCGGCAATGCTCCGCAAACCACCGGTGTTCGCATTAACCTGCAGGATGTTTCGCAAATGGACTGGAGCCACACATTGCCCAGCCTTTTGCAGCAGCAGGGTTATCAGACGGCTTACATTACCGATGAAAAACGCTTCAGTAATATCGATCACCGTTATGGTTTTAATGTGCTGGGCGGGCCGGAGATTGGTGCTTACGATTTTATGCTGGGGAAAATTAACGATTTTCCCCTGTCTAACCTGGTGATGAATTCAGGGCTGGGTCAGTGGTTGTTCCGTTATACGCATTTAAACCGCGCGGCTGACCATGTGTACGACCCGGACTATTTTGTGGATAAAACCGTTGATCAGCTGGGAGAGATGGGGTCACAGGGCAGCGTGTTTGCCGCAGTGCATCTGTGTTTGCCGCACTGGCCTTATATCTGGGGTGGCGTGGGACGTAAAGACACTATTGTTGACCAGTACCTGAAAGCCGTCGTGGAAGCGGATCGTCAGGTGGGACGCTTGCTGGACGGGCTGCAGCGCAAAGGCATGCTCGATAACAGTATTGTGGTGTTTCTGTCAGACCATGGCGAAGCATTCCCCATGGCGTATGAAAACGGCAAACCACTGTTTCCCTGGCTGTCTGAGAAGTATGTGGACTATGCGCCTCTGCACGGCACCGACCTGCTGAGTTTTAACCAGAATCGTGTGGTTCTGGGGGTTAAGGATTTTCGCTCTCAACCCGTCATTGAGACAAAGCAGGTGTCTGAAGTGGTCTCCCTGATAGATATTACGCCTACGCTGCTTGGGCTGCTCGGTACTGACAGTTGGCCCGACCGGTCATTTGACGGCGTTGACCTTCTGGCAGAAGGTTCTGAAGCTGTGCTTCAGTCAAGGGCGCTGTATCTGGAAACCGGTTTTACGGTGGAAGCCATGTATCGGGCAAAAGGATTGGTCAAACTGGTGGATATTGTCCATGAATCCTTTGATTTCTATGAAATTGATACCGACAGCGGACGTTTGCAGGTTAGACCTGATTCCACCAGAAGCCTGATTCTGAACAAGTCTTTCGGGGTTTTGAAAGACGGTTTGTTAAAAGTGACCGGCGGTGTGCATGAAGTGGGAGACACCTTGAATATTGATACGGGCGAGGTGTTTTTCTCCAATCCGACTGAATAATGCAAAAACTAACTGGCTGTCTACCCTTAACTAAAGGTCGTGTTACTAACGCCGAAACATTCAACAGGCACTTGCTCACAGCAGCTGGCTGGTGATACTCAATGATCGAGGATGAGAACATGAAGACAAGGATGTCTGCTAACAAGGGTTTTACCCTTATCGAATTGATGATCGTTGTTGCGATCATCGGTATTCTGGCTGCTGTGGCGATTCCGCAATATCAGAACTACACCCGTAATGCGACAGTGAATGCTGCCATACAGGAAGCTAGTGCTTACAAAACAGCTATTTCAATTTGTTTGCAGTCGCGCTCGCTGGCAAACTGCGATCTTGGTGAAGGAGGAGTACCAGCGGCTCAAACTGCTCCAACAGGTTCAATCCAGAATCCGATTATTACAGACGGTGTCGATGGTGAAGCTTCATTCAGAATCACTCCCGGAGGCCCATTTGATAACCAGTCAATGTTGATGAAGCCAAACGCTACAGGAAATAGATGGGTTTTAAGTTGTGATCAAGGTAATGGCGCAGGTGATGGTACAGATTTATGTCAAAATGACTCAGTCGTATCTTTTCTGGCCCAGTTCAGCTCTTGATGACCTGACCCTGAAACCAATAAAAAAGGCTGGTTATCCAGCCTTTTTTATTGCCTGTGATTTAGCTGTTTCAGGGTTTTAATGAGTGCCTGATTTTCCGGAGTCTGTAAAAACTGCCTGAGTGGTAGAATGGTCCATTCCGCCACACCGGCGGATGCCTGAAGCTCTTTGTCTTTTGCCTGCAGCAGACTGTCCCAGTCAGAAAAAGCTTTGCCCAGTTTTGCCGACCGGGCTTTGCCAATGTAAGGAATACTCAGTGCCCGAATTTGTTGCCCCATAGGTTGTGAGCCGGTCAGTGCAATGGCCGACCGATAATAGCCCGCCTGTTCACGACTACTGCCCGCTTCCTGTAGTTGTTCTTTGCTGAGTGTTAACACGTCTTTAAGGCTTTGCAGCTGCCTGTTGCTGACCAGTTTGCGAATAATGGGTTCATCCAGCCCGAGCAGTTCCAGCCGCCTCACCAGCCAGAGAATTCGGGCAATAAACTGTTCTTCACAGCCCGGAGCGAGTGACAGGCAGGTGAACGAGTTGTATTGCTCTGGTTCAGGCTGTTTTGGATGCTTTCTTTGAGGGTTTCTGAAAACAACTTTGCTGAATACCGGATTTGCAGAGCCTTTAAGGGCAATGGCTACCTGATCACCTATGGCAATGTCTTTGCTTTTAAGATTGTCGAGGCTACCCAGAGAAACACTGGTGATGTTCTGTTTATTGAGTTCAACGGGCTTCAGAGCCAGAACCGGCGTGATGTTTCCGGTTCGTCCCACCTTGAAATCGATGTCCTGAACGCTGGTGACTGCGGTCTCGGGTGGGAACTTCCATGCCAGTGCCCAGTATGGGTATTGGATTGAAGTCCGCATCGCCAGTTGTTGGGCTGCACTGTTTACTTTCAGTACGATGCCGTCCATCAGAAAGGGCAAACGGTCGGCCTGTTTTTGCAGCAGGTCGCGTTTCTTTATGACGTCTTCAAGGCTGGTGACCGGCTCGGTAAACTGGGTGGGCAGGGGAAAGCCCAATGTGTAAAGTTCGTTGACGTTTTCGGACAACGATTTGGCTGGTGTCCCTGTCCAGAATGTCCAGGGGAAAAAATCCAGAACTTCCAGTGCGCTGATTTCCGGTGTTTTGCTATGAATAACACCTGCAACAAAGTGTCGGGCGCTGCTGTAATTATCTTTGATATTACCCTTGTTATCCCAGAGATCAAGGCGCACAAACAGTTCGCCATGCAGAACGATTTTTGAGTAGAGAGCGTTTATTTCGTGGGGAATGGTAGGGATAGCTTTTACTTTTGCCAGAATATTATTGCCTTTAATGCCATCGCCACGGGTTGAGGCAGTGGTCAGCTTGCCCTCTTCGTAAACAAGCTCGACGGCAATACCGTCTATTTTGGGCTGCAGCATTACGCCGGAATGGTAGCTGGCACTGAACACCTGTTTCAGAAACTCGCTGATATCCTGCTCTGATTCTGCTTTGCGAAGGCTGCTCATGTATAAAGCGTGCTGGATTTTCCGGTTGCCGTTGCTGTCGGGTTCTAGTCGTTGTGGCGTGCCTTCGCTGAGTTGAATCGTTGGGAAGCAGTCTGACAAAACCTGCAGCTGTTTGGCGAGGGCATCGTATTCGTGGTCAGAGAGTACGGGTTTTTGTTGCACAAAATAGAGCTGGTTATGATGCTGGATTTGCTGGTTGAGTTGTTCGAGCTGTTGCTGAGCCTCGTTGTCTGACCAATTCGGGCAACTGGCTTGTGCAGCCAGTTGTCCCATGAATGGAATGAGCAATAGTCCTGAAAATCGTTGCATTTTGGTGATATCTCCACCGAGGCTGCTGTTGTGTTATCCGCCTGCCATTAACTGCTTTAATTCTCGTTCAGCCTGCAGGTTTTCGGCTGCGTGAAGCCGATCAATAGCTATTTGCATGGTTTCCATGATCTTGTCGTGCATTGCAAGATTCAGTTTGGCGGTTTTCCCTTCATTGACCGCCCTGGCAAAATTGTTTTTTGCTCTGGCCAGTTTGGGTAACTTTAATGCCTGTTCCCGGGGCAAGCCTGTTTTTTTAATTGCTGCATTGAGCTGAATACCGAGTTCTTTCTTTTCAGTCGTTTTTTCTACAACTTTGCTATACAGGGTGTTCCAACGGTCTTGCATGTCCATCAGCTCCATCTGGGCTTCATGCATGGCTTCATGCAGGGGGTCGATTTCCAACAGTGGCAGCGTTAGTGTTTTTGCTGGCGAAGAGGTGCTGGGTGAGTCAGGCACTCGTATTGAAGGCAGTTCTGATGATCTGGTGTGTTGAACTTTTCTTTTCTGGACAGGGGTTGTTTCGGGTTTATTGGCGTTATCAAACCGAGCCACTTTTATATGGCTTTTACCTGAGGTTTTGCTGACTTTGCCAAAGTGTAAAAAGCCTTTCAGGGATTCTTTGGCTTTATTGTAAGTCTGTTTAAGCCAGTTTCCGGAGACGGGTCCATTACCATTGATGCTGTCAGTCATCGAAAGCTTCCTTTCAGTCGTAGAAATCTGCCGTATGACTTTTAGTTTAGGATGCGGATTGAAGCAATGAGGTGGAAAGGGAAAGACTTCAGTGACGAATGCACCGAAGCCTTTTTCAGACGTTAATCAGGAAGGGTAACCATCCGGATTTTGTGACTGCCAGCGCCAGGCGTCGCTGACCATGTCTTCCAGTACTTTTTCAGCCTGCCAGCCCAGCTCGTTCCGGGCTTTATCCGGATTGGCGTAACAGGCGGCAATATCACCGGAGCGACGCTCGGCAATAATATAAGGTACGTCTTTGCCGGAGGCTTTTTCAAACGCTGCCACCATATCCAGCACACTGTAGCCTTTGCCTACGCCCAGGTTCCAGGCATTGGCTCCCTTGGTGGTGCGCAGCTTTTCAATGGCCCGGACATGTCCGAGGGACAGATCCACCACATGAATGTAATCACGTACACCGGTGCCGTCGTGAGTCGGGTAATCGTTACCAAAGACTCTCAGCTTTTCCAGCTTGCCAATAGCGACCTGCGTTACGTAAGGCATCAGGTTATTGGGGATATCGTTGGGGTCTTCACCAATCATACCGGACGGATGGGCACCTACCGGATTGAAATAACGCAGCAGGGCAATGCTCCAGTCGTTATCTGACAGGTACAGGTCACGCAGAATGTCTTCCACCATGAGTTTCGAACGACCATAAGGGTTGGTGGCAGACAGTGGGAAGTCTTCCATAATCGGCAGGCTGGCGGGATCGCCATAAACCGTGGCGGAAGAACTGAAGACAATGCGTTTGACGCCAGCTGCTTTCATGGCTTCGCAGAGAACCACGGTGCCGTAAACGTTGTTGTCGTAATAATCCAGAGGAATTACGCAGGACTCGCCAACGGCTTTTAGTCCGGCAAAATGGATCACGGCTTCAAAGTCATGTTCGCTGAACAGTTGAGTCAGCAGGGTGCGGTCGCGGATGTCGCCCTGAACGAAGGTCAGGCTTTTGCCGGTGATGTCCTGAACGCGCCGCAGGGATTCTTCACTGCTGTTGCTGAGGTTGTCCAGCACGACGATGTCGTAGTTGTCGTTCAGCAGCTCAAGACAGGTGTGACTGCCGATATAGCCAGCCCCGCCTGTTACCAGAATTTTGCTCATTTATTTATCACTCCCGAAGGTGGTGGTCATGGCAAGCATTAAGTACTCAACCATTGTTCTGACATATCCCTGTCTATAAATGTAGTCAGTCAGCTGTTTCAGTCAGTCGCATGGACAGGTCAACGGCGCCACAATGCTTGGTCAGGGCACCAATGGATACATAATCGACGCCGGTCGCTGCAATATCCGGCAATGTTGTTTCAGTCACGTTGCCTGAAGCTTCCAGCTCCGGGCGATGACCCGGCAGGGTTTTGTTCAGCTCGACGGTTTCTTTCAGCAGGGTGAGAGAAAAGTTATCGAGCATAATGCGGTCAGCACCGGCATCCCGAGCCTGGTGGAACTCGTCGAGGCTTTCAACTTCTATTTCCACGGGTTTTCCGGGTGCCATGGCTTTGGCGGTTTCAACGGCCTGAAGAATGCCACCACAGGCGGCAATATGGTTTTCCTTAATCAGAAACGCATCAAACAGACCCACACGGTGGTTGTGGCAACCGCCTTGGGCAACGGCGTATTTTTGTGCCAGACGCAGACCGGGCAGGGTCTTTCGGGTGTCCAGCAGTTTAACGGATGTGCCTTTAACCAGATCCAGATACTGCTGGCAGCGGGTGGCTGTGCCGGACAGGGTTTGCAGGAAGTTCATGGCGGCACGTTCGCCAGTCAGCAGGCTTCGGGCAGAGCCTTTAAGGGTCACCAGCAGCTGATCAGGCTTAACCCGTTCGCCTTCTTCTATATGCCACTCAAGGGTGACCGTCGGGTCGATCTGCCTGAACACTTCATCAAACCATGGGCGACCACAGATGATAGCCTGCTCACGACAGATTAAACGGGCAATGGCCTGCTGCTGTTCGGGAATCAGTGCGGCGGTAATATCGCCGGAGCCTATGTCTTCACTCAGGGCGTGCTGGACATTGATGTTTATGGTGTCGTTCAGTTCAGGCGTTTTCATCTTGATCGCTTTTGGATCTTCCTAAAAAAGTGCGCAGCATTATAAGGCAATATTATCCAATGGACACCTCGTTCTTACTGACAGTTGAGGGTAATGCCTGCCGTTGCGGTGGTAAATGAATGATAAAACGACTCCCCTGTTCCGGCGTTGATTCAACCGTCATGGTGCCCTGATGGTGAGTGGTGATTATAAAATAAGAGACAGACAAGCCTAACCCTGTGCCGACGCCAATGTCTTTGGTGGTGTAAAAGGGTTCAAAGATGCGTTTTCTGACACGGTCGCTCATGCCGCAGCCATTGTCTGACAGTGAAATCATGACCTGCTCGTTTTCATACCGGGTTGTGATACGAATCCGGCCCAGTTCGGTTTTGTCCTGACGCTGGTTAATGGCATGTGCGGCGTTCTTCAGCAAATTAAGCAAAACCTGCTGCAACTCGCTGGCAATGCAGGGAACCTCGGTCAGATCCGGGTCGAGATCGTAATCCACCCGGATGCGCATAAAGTCAAACTCCGACTGCCAATTCAGGTCTGAGGCGGCGATATCAACGGTTTTTTTCAGGAGCTCATGCAGGTTGGCGGATGACAGAACAGGCTCTGAGTGACGGCTGAACTTCAGCATATTCCGGACGATTTCCGAAGCTCTTAGACCTGCGCTTTGAATGTTGTCCAGAAAACGGTTTATGCCCCGGTCTTCGAGGTAGGCATTCAGCTGTTGCAGATCAACATCATGCTGGTGGGCGGTGTGTTCGTTTGCGGGCAGGTCAACAGAAATTCTTCGTCGTATATTCTGAGTGCCCTGTATGATAGCCCCCAGCGGATTGTTGATTTCATGTGCCATGCCAGCAGCCAAGCCGCCGACAGTCATCATCTTTTCTGTTTGTACCATCACTTCTTCGAGCTTGAGTCGCTGGGTGATGTCGTCAATGCGGATAACCGCTTCCGGATGCTCTTCGCCCGACTTTTCGCTCGACTCTTCGCCTGACAATGGATAGATAATTAAATCCAGATAACTGTCGTTGCCATCAATAATGACAGGAAGTTTTTCTATTCTCTGGATACTCTGCTCCCGGAAGGTAGTTTCTATCCGGGTCTGGCAATGTTCAAGAAAGGGAAAGGCTCTGGTCATGGTCTGGCCAACCACTTTCTTGCAGATAATCTTCATGCCATCCGTGTCTGAGTGCTCTGTAGCAGCAAGACGTGCCGCTTCGGTGTTGCATTGCTGAATGGTTTGCTGATCATCAACCGTAATCAGCGCCGAAGGCATGGAGTTGATAATGTTGTTGAGGTATTCCTGAAACTGCTTCAGCTTTCGTTCGGCTTTCTGGCGCACCAGAATTTCATGTTCCAGCTCACGGTTGTTTTGCTGCATTCTGGTCAGCAGCTGTCGTTCATATTCTTTTTCTTCCTGAAGTTGCTGATCTCTTGTGGCAATGCGGGACAACATAACATTAAACGTCTGTGACAGAGTGCCTGTCTCGTCCTTGTGAAATACCCGGGCACGAATACGGTAGTCTTCCTGCTTTGACACCTTGCCTGCAATACGAATCAGGTGGAGGATGGGTCTGGTAATAAAATGCCGGACGTATTCAGCCGTTATCAACGTGATGGACAGCAAACTGGCGGCAACAATCAAGCCTGCTGTTGCCAGAACATGCGTTGGATCAAACTGGTGTTTTGAAATCAGCCAGGCGGACGCCATAAAGGTGCTGCTGGCAACCAGCCCTACAGAGAGGGCAATGCCGATTAACAGGTGCAACAGTTTGCTGCTGACGGTTAATTTTGAAAAATAGCGGTAGAGTGTTTGCATGGGCTTTGTCGTATTTTTGGTGGCCCGTGATAAGGTGCAAACTAACGTATTTGTACTTCCGTGACAAATTTACCAGCGTATGCCTTTATGCGAGAGTTTTTCCATCAGCTGCTGGTGAGCAGGTAACTCAAGCCCCTGCTGTGTAGCCATTTTGATCAGATAACCATTGATGTAGGCCAGCTCTGTTTTACGTTGCAGGCGTGCATCCATGCAGGTAGAGGAACGGTTGGCAGCCGTTAAACGGCAAACCTCGTATACCTTCTGATGCACAGATTCGGTTGCAGGGTGCCCCAGTACTTTACTGACCAGAATAAACTCGTTGATCAGTTCATCCATCAGTGGCTTTTTGTCAGCTTCCAGCAGTTGACCGTTCTGACAATCAAACAGTGCTGTTAAACCGTTAATAGCACAGTTAATTGCCAGCTTTTGCCATAAAAGCCGTTCAATATTGTCACAGACTTTGACGGTGAGGGAAAAACGATGAAACTGATCCAGCCATGAAGTGATGGGTTGCTGGTTAAATCGACCAATTGCAGTAACGCCCTGACCGGCATGACAAACATGCAACGGCTTTTTTGTCCACGCCCCGTCGGTGACAGAGCCAACCCAGACGTTCTGTTCCGGAAAGGCTTCGCTAATGAGCTGCTGACTGCCCATGCCGTTCTGTAGAAGCAGTATGTTGCATTGCCTTGCCAGTACCGGACTGACGGACTGCAGAGCGGCCAGTGTGTCGCCTGCCTTGGTGCAGACAATCAGCTGATGAACAGGAACGGTAATTTCATCGGCCGTGATGATCCGGACAGGGTGTTGTGATTCTGTTTTATCCAGATGAGTCAGTGTCAGCAGCGGCTTTTGACTGCTTTTATGATCAAAGCTTTCTCTATCAAAATAATGCTCCCGGTTACGGACAATCATAACAGGAGGCACTCCAAAGGCTTTATGGATATTGGCAGCCCATAGACAACCAATACTTCCGGCTCCGAGAATATACCAGGTGCGTGACGACATCGTTTACTTAATTAAATGATTAGCTGGCAGCAAGACCCTTTAGCCTAACACATTCTGCTTCTACATGGTCTTAAAGTGTTCATTCAAACCGGGGTGGCTGTCATTCCCTGTCTATACTTGCGTGACGTTTGTAATGCGTAAGGAATGAATACTGTGAGTCATGTTTATAAAATTCTTGAAGTGGTCGGCAGTTCAACCCTGAGCAGTGATGATGCGATTCGCAATGCCATCGCAACCGCCAGTGTCAGTGTGAAAAACCTGAACTGGTATGAAGTGGTAGAACATCGGGGGCATATCAATGATGGAGAAATAGGCCACTTTCAGGTGACAGTGCGTATCGGCTTTCGTTTAGATGACAAGGAATGAGTGCCTGCTTGTTAAAACCAGTCCCGGTGTTGCCGGGGCTTGCCTCTGACTAAGTGTTACCGGACAATATGGGGCATTAATTTTTCTTAATGTGGAATTCCTCATGCCTTCATTTGATATTGTTTCTGAAGTGGATCTGCACGAACTGAGCAACGCTGTAGACCAGGCAAATCGTGAACTGACCACCCGTTATGATTTTCGTGGTGTTGATGCCAGTTTTGAACAAAGTGGTGAAACCCAGATTGTTATGACCTCTGATGCAGATTTTCAGCTGGTGCAAATGCTGGAAATGCTGAAAACCAAAATGGTTAAGCGAGGCATCGACATCAAGTGTCTGGAAGCCAAGGATCACTATGGCTCTGGCAAGCAGGTTAAGCAGGAAGTAACTGTACGTCAGGGGCTGGATAAAGAACAGGCCAAAAAAATTGTAAAAATGATCAAGGACGCCAAGCTGAAGGTTCAGGCTGCTATTCAGGGTGAGCAGGTTCGTGTCACCGGCAAGAAGCGTGATGATCTGCAACAGGTGATCACTATGTTGCGGGAGGCGGATACTGAAATGCCGTTGCAATACAATAACTTCCGTGACTGATTCATAATTTTTCCTGCATGAAAAAGGGCTTTTTAAAGCCCTTTTTCATTACTGATCTTCAGAGTTCTGAGTTACTGTTTTTGTATTTACGGTCAATCTGGTGGTTTGTCCCAGTATGTCGATTGATAAATGTTCTGAATGGAGTCATGGGAGTAAAGTAAATAACTCCCATTGTCGTATTTTCAGGATTCTGTACATAACCTAAACCTGTGACCGAAAAACCCTGATCTAATAATACCGACCCCCTTTGGAAATCACGACTTAATACCATTCTTGAATCAGCTGGAATGGAACATATTTTCCAGTCGATCCCCCTGATAAATGGATGGCAGTCTGACTGATCTTTTATTTTAACCGGATTAAATAAAATATCGATTTTTGGGCGACTTAACAAAAAATGGCCTGATTGCTTCAGTCTATTCATGTAAAACACTTTCCATAACGGGTAGCGGTTTTCCAGAGCATCAAACCATGCCTGAGTTTTAAAAGACAAAGGTGCGAACGGTGGTTTCAGTTCAGATTCCAGTTTTAACAGGACGGGGTAAGAGGTATGCTCTGTGCTCGGGCGAATCACTTCGATGACTTTGACCTGATCATAGTTATGATTTGAACCTTCAGAGAAACGAAGCATAATTTCCTGATCTGGCTGCTCAGGGGGAAGCTTTGGAACACAATCGTTGGTGCTTAAAGCCCAGTTTGGGTGTATGACCACTGCATGGCAGCTTTTTGGGTTCTGGTTCCAGTCGCTGGTTTCCAGAAAAGCCAACCAGTGTGTGATGGTATCATCATCAGTGGGAACAGCTTCTGAAACAGAGCTGAGGGTAAGAGAGAGCAAAAACGCAATTATTGTCGCCTTCGCTTTTTTAGAGTTCAGCACAGCTACCTCTCGTGTTTGAAGAACTATTTTTCAGCAGGTGTCATGTTCAGCTTCCACGCCAGCAGAATTAACAACAGTGATGGAATGCCCATCAATGCAGTAGCAGTGAAAAACGAAGGATAGCCCATCGAGTCCACCATGACGCCTGAAAAGCCCGCCAGAAACTTCGGGAATAATGCCATCACCGAGCTGAACAATGCGTACTGTGTCGCCGAGTAACTGACGTTAGTCAGACTTGAGAGATAAGCGATAAAGGCTGCAGTGGCGACTCCGCCTGCCAGATTATCCAGCGAGATCACAACGGTGAGCCAGGTAAGGTCATGGCCGACGCCGGCCAGAAAGGCAAACAGCAGGTTACTCAGAGCCGCCAGCAGACCACCGGCGAACAGGATTTTCATAACACCAAAGCGAACCATCAGCCCGCCACCAATACCGGCACCCACCAGAGTCATAATCACGCCATAGACTTTTGTGATGGCGGCAACTTCCTGTTTGGTGTACCCCAGATCCACATAGAACGGGTTAGCCATGATGCCCATGACCACGTCACAGATACGGTAGGTACTGATTAAACCCAACACCAGAAGCGCGTGCCAGCGGTAACGAATAAGAAAGTCCAGAAACGGACAGATGACGGCGCCGTATACCCAACCCAGAGTGCGAACAATAAAACCGGGCAGGTGAGCGTTATTTGCCATCCACTGTTTGGCTCTTAGTTCCAGCTCCTGTCTGGGTGGCTCTGCCGGTTCGTTGATGACCAGTGTGGTGATAATGCCGACCGCCATGCAGCCCGCCATAATCAGGTAAGCCATTTGCCAGGGATATTGGTCGTAACTGCCTTCGTTCACGGTGAACCATGCCGCAATGGTTAGCACGCCTGCGGTGGCAAGAATCATTGCCAGACGATAGCCCACCATATAAGTCGCCACCAGAGCCGCCTGAAGGTCTTTATCAGCCGATTCAATACGGTAAGCGTCGATCACGATATCCTGAGTCGCAGAACCAAATGCGACCATGACGGCGAACATTGCCATGGTCCACAAATCCAGAGCCGGATCAGTGACCGCCATTCCCACAAGAGAACCGGCAATGAATATCTGGGACAGCAACAGCCATGCCCGACGGCGACCTAGCAGCTTACTCAGTAGAGGCAGAGGCAGTCGGTCAACCAGTGGTGACCAGACCCATTTAAACCCGTAGGCAAGCCCAACCCAGCTGAAAAAACCTATGGTTGAACGACTGACATCGGCTTCCCGCATCCAGAAAGACAGGCTGGAAAAGACCAGCAGAATGGGAAGCCCCGCTGAAAAGCCAAGGAAAAACAGCGTGATGGCCCGACGATGCAGATAGATCGTAAGCGTCTGCCGCCAGTTGCCGGAGAGGGTTTTCAGGTCTGTCATAAAGCGTTCCTGGGTTTCGAGGTTTTATACCAATTCCATCTTCTAGGAGCCTGTCGGACTTAGCCGACCGTAGCGAGAAAAAGACCGGTTTGAGACAGTTTTGACGATCATTTGAGGCGAATAGCGAGCTATTCAACGAAAAGGATCGTCAAAAATGGCCAAATCCGGCTTTTTCGCAGTAGGTCAGTGGTAAGTCCGACAGGCTCCTAGACATGAATTGATATTCTTTGGAAAGAACGTAACTATAGACACCTTTGAATAACCGTAGGTTCAATTATTATTGTTGAAGTATTCTGCTTAAAAAAGAAACTGCTTTTGAAAAATAAAGGGGCTTCTGCCCCTTTGTCGTGTCTGGATGAAAATGGCGTTTCAGGATGAGGAATTATACCAACGCAGAATAACCAGCTGAAAAGGCATACTCATGACGAAGCTAATTATTTTGATTGGTATTAGTTTCCAGAAACCGGTTCGCCATCCAGATCAGAACCAGAACGGGTGCGCCCAGCAAAGCACTGAAGATAAAGAAATAGTTGTAGCCTACCGCGTCCACCATCACGCCGGAAAAGCCTGCTACAAATTTGGGTAGCAGCAACATCATGGAGCTGAACAGTGCGTACTGAGTGGCAGAATACTGGACATTGGTCAGACTCGACATCCAGGCAATAAACGCCGATGTAGCAATACCGGCAGCCAGATTGTCTGCAGAAACCACCAGTGCCAGCCAGTAAACGTTATTACCCACCAGACTCATAATGGCAAACAGGGCATTGGTAATGGCAGCGGCAATGGCACCGGTAAACAGCATTTTCATCACACCAAAACGCATGGTCAGCGTACCACCAAGGGTAACGCCAATCAGTGTCATAATGACGCCAAAGATTTTTGTGACCGTGGCTACCTCGTTTTTGGTGAAACCCAGATCCACATAAAACGGGTTTGCCATAATGCCCATCACAATATCGGAGATACGGTAAGTGCTGATCAGAGCCAGAAGCAGCAGCGCATGCCAGCGGTAGCGGCGGAAAAAATCCGAAAAGGGACAAACGACAGCGCCATAAAACCAGCCTGCCAGTTTTACCAAAGGTGCTGGCAGGTGTGCTTTCTGCGCCATCCACTTAGTGACTCTCTGTTCCTGCTGTGGTGTTTCGAGTTTAACGTCCGGCTCGCTGGTCACTAGTGTGGTAATAATGCCCACTGCCATAAAGCCGCCCATAAACAGGTAGGCGGTCATCCAGGCAGACTGCTGATAGTCAAGTCTGTCACCTGCTGCCCAGGCTGCGATGGCCAGGGTTCCGGCACCTGCGACCATCATGGCGAGGCGGTAGCCAAACATATACGTTGCTGCCAAAGCGGCTTGCAGGCGTTCTTCTGCGGCTTCAATACGAAAGGCATCGATGACAATATCCTGTGTGGCAGAACTGAACGCGACCAGCACTGAAAACAGCGCCATTCTGGTCAGGTTTTGAGTAGGGTCGGTAAAGGCCATGCCCAGCAGGCCTGCGACAATGGTGAGCTGGCTGAGTAGCAGCCATGAACGACGTCGCCCCAGTAGACGACTGAGCAGGGGTAAAGGTAAGCGGTCAACCAGTGGTGACCAGATCCACTTCACACTGTAAGCCAGGCCGATCCAGCTGAAGAAACCAATGGTTGCACGGCTGACGTCGGCTTCCCTTAACCAGAATGACAGGCTGGAAAACAGCAGCATCAGTGGCAGGCCTGCGGAAAAGCCCATGAAAAAAAGCGTGAGCGCGCGGGGGTGGCGATAGACCTTCATGGCATCCCACCATGAAATCAGCCGGGTTCGGGAAGATACAACAGGCATAGAGGCTCGTTTAAACGGGTGATCTGGCTGCAGTGTTCCGGGTTATTGAGACTGATTAAAGCTCCCCAGCAGAAATTGCTGCCATTTTTTTCTGTCAGAGTCTGACAGTTTGTTCAGGGTATCCTGACAGATTATGGTCATCGCCTGAAGTATGGTTTCGGGTGGATAGTCCAGATTTTCCAGCTGACGTATGATTTCAATGGCCAGCGTCATTTCTTCAGGCAGGTTGTCCATGTTTATTCTCCGTTCCATGCATAGTGGGACAGGCTGACTTTGCCGGAGATAAAAATCACACCTTCCTGCTCCAGCAGCTCCTTCTGTTCATTATACTTCACGCTGTCTTCCGGAAAGGAAATACGTCCCTTGCCGTTAATGACACGGTGCCAGGGCAACCCTGAACCTTTTGGCAGCTGCTTCAGAATATTGCCAACCACTCTGGCATAACCCGGTGCTCCGGCCATTCTGGCGAGCTGGCCATAAGTCACCACTTTACCTTCGGGTACCTGACTGAGCACAAGCCAGATATCGGTACGACTGAACGGTGCTTGCAACAGACTTCTCCAATAAAAAGAGCAAAGAATACCCTAAATTGCCAGCGCTCCATAACGCTTATCGGGTAAAGATTAAGAGTTAGCCGCTGGTAAATTGTCTTGAGTATTACCGGGGCTTTATGGAATTCTTACAACGTTTTGAGACAGATAGTAAACAGCCAGAGTGATGGAACCGTAATCACGATAAAACAAAAGGCTGACTGATTCGATCGTTGTAGGGGTCTTGCTAAAGGTGTTCATTAAGCTCCAGCCGTTTCGGGGCTGCTATTCCATTGTCTTTTTCCGGTTTCTGAAGCGCTGCCTCAGGCATTGTGTTTTGCTGTTCCCTGTTCTTGCGAATATGGGCTGGGCAGATACTGTTTGGCTGGAGAATGGCGATGTGCTGTCGGGTGAAGTGGTTGGGCTGGATGCCGGAGTTCTGAAATTGAAGACAGTCTATGCCGGTGAGCTGAGTGTCAACTGGCGGCATGTCCGCTCCGTCAAAACGGATAATCCTTTATGGATCAACCTGATTGGTGAAGACAGGGCTCAGCTCAGAGAATTACACAGTAGCGGTGATGATCTGGTGATCGTTGATGAAGACGGTTATGAGCGACGGTTTTCAGCTGCCTGGCCGGTGGCCAGCATGGCTCAGTCCGAACCTGTGTTTGAAGACAACTGGGAATTTAAAGGGAATGTCGATCTTAACCTTGAAAGCAAAAGCGGTAACGATATTGAATCCCGCTACCGCATGAACGGGCAAATGCACCTGAATGACCAGTGGAATAAAAACCGGCTGAAGTGGCATGTGGATGTAGAGCGCAAGGATGAAGGGATTTGGAAAAAGAATATCTGGGAGATTGAATACGACTACAGTCGTTATTTCACCGAACACTGGTTTGCCAATGCCTCTTCCAAAAAACGCTACCACTCCCGTGAAAACTTGCGCAGTCGTGCGACTGCCGGTGGCTTTGTAGGATACAGGGCCCGTGAAACCTCTTCTGATGCGTTACTGAACAGTCTGGGTCTCAGCCAGATTTGGGAAAGCTATGACCGGGAAGGCCGGCAACAGAATCTGGCTGTGGGCTGGAAACTGTTCCACCGCCGGCAGTTGCTGAGTGATCTGGAGTACTTTTTTGATAGCGGCCTGTATTACCGTATTCAAAGCCAGAAACAATGGATCTGGGATGGTGAGCATGGGGTTCGTTATAAAATGACCGATAACCTGTCGTTCAATGTGACGCAGATGTTCGACTTTGACAGTCAGCCCGGTGAAGATGAGAAGAAGCTCGATACCCAGTTAAAATTTGGTATTGGTTACAACTGGTAGTTGTTGATAATGAATCTCATTTGTATATAATGGCCTGCATCGATAATAATGATAAAAAACAAACAGCTTGAGGTTGAATAATGGATAACAAAGCGGATGCTGCAGAGGCGGCCAGAACACTTCTTCTGAACGAGTATCACGGTATTCTTTCAACACACTCCCATGATGTGCCTGGCTATCCCTTTGGTTCAGTCATGCCGTATTGTCTGGATGAAACCGGACAGCCCGTTATTCTGATCAGTCGCATTGCCCAGCATACCCGCAATATTCAGGAAAACCCCAAGGTTTCCCTGATTATCAGCGAAACCGGTGTTAATGATGTACACAAGGGCGGTCGTCTGACATGGCTGGGAGATGCCGAAAAAGTTGAGAATTTCGAGCAGCTGGCCGAACGTTATTATGCCTTTTTTCCTCAGTCCAGAGATTACCACAAGACCCATGATTTTGATTTTTACCGCATCAATCTGGTGCGTGCCCGTTTCATCGGTGGTTTCGGTAAGATCTTCTGGGTGAAGAATGACCTGATGGTCAAAACCAATCCGTTTTATGGGCAGGCGGAAAGCGGCATGGTGAACCATATGAATGAAGACCATGTGGACGCCATGGTGAAGTACTGCATCAATGCAGGCATTGCTATTCCTGAAGGGGTTTCACCCAGAATGGCGGGTGTAGACAGTGAAGGTATGCACCTTTTGCTGGGTGATAAAGTGGTGCGTATCGCTTTTCCTGCCTCGGTTGAAGAACCTATGGCTGTCAGGAAAACGCTGGTTGAAATGGCGCGGGCAGCCTGATTAAACGATTCTATTGATCCGGGATAAGTCGTCTGATTCGATTTTTTGATAGGTTCCTTGCTGATGACATTAATCAGATCAAGGAAAAGGAATGAAAGTCTCCCGGTTGCTGTGTGGCTGTTTATCTGTAATGAGTATTACCGTATCGGCTGCCAGCTTCCCTGAAGCTCGTCTGGCAAACGATAAGGTTGAAATGGCAGTGTACCTGCCTGATGTTGAAAACGGCTCTTACCGTTCTACACGGTTTGACTGGTCCGGTCTGGTTCACTCCTTCCGGTTTGAGGGCGTTGAGTATTTTGGACGATGGCGTTCAGAGCCTGTGCATGATCCGGACATGCATTTCAGTGTGAATGGGCCAGCCCAGATTTTTGGTAATCTGGGCTATGGCGAATCCGACACTTTTGTCCGCATCGGCATTGGTGTTCTGGAAAAACCGGACAATGACAAACGTTTTGACTTTACCAGGCCCTACCGGATTGTTGACCATGGCGACTGGGAAGTCAGCTCGCAGGATGACCATGTAGAGTTTGTCCAGTCATTACAGGCTGATTCAGGCTATGGTTACCGCTATCGTAAAACCGTTACCCTTAATGAGCAGGGTTTTACCATGGCGCACGAATTGGAAAACACGGGTAAAAAGGCGATTGATACTACCGTGTTTAACCATCACTTTTTTGTCATTGATGACCGGATCGTTGATGAGCAGTATCAGGTCATTTTTCCTTTCACTCCTGCAAAGCGCAATAAAGAATCACGCATCGAGCTGAGTGATGACAGTCTTCAGTTGTTGTCTGCTATTGACGACGATGATCGAATGTTTGTTCCGTTAACAGGTTTCAGCGATACGTCTGACCATCACCAGTTCCGCGTTCATCATAATGAGCTGAACCGGGGTATTGATGTGCAGGTGGACCAGCCTCTCAGTCGTCTAGTGGTCTGGGCAAACGACAAATCACTGTCACCGGAAAACTTTATCGAAGTGAAGGTGCCGGTGGGTGAAAGCTTCAGCTGGACTGCTGATTATCGGGTTTATTGATGATGAGAAAAAGACAGGGCTGAAGCTGGTTTTCAGACTTGCCAACTCTTCAGGGGATATACTGATGTCAATTGATATTGATGCAGTAGTGCGGAGCGTACCATGGAAACCTTCCAGCATAACCTGAAGAGTTTGTTCAGCCAGCTGGGGCTGAACAATACACAGGAATATATTGAACAATTTATTGCCGAGCACAGGCTGACTGAAAAGCAATCCATTTTCGACGCAGACTTCTGGCACCCGGCGCAAAAACAGTTTCTCCGGGAAAGTCATGATCAGGACTCGGACTGGTGCGAAGTGGTCAATGAATTTGACGTGCTGCTCAGAGCGAGAACACTAAGCCCCAGTGAGTAGTCGTTAATGTTATTCCGGATGTTGTTGGTATCGCATGACCTGTCCAAAGCAAAGATTTTGTAATCTTCCCTTGTATTTCTACTATATGCCTCCAGATAGACAGTACTTATAAATCCGGAGTCATCCATGCGATTCCCAGTCTGGTTATTTTTACTGTTCCCCGTTATTGAAATGTTGGTGCTGATTGAAGTGGGCAGCGCCATCGGGGGACTGAATGCAGTTGCGCTTATTATTTTAGGGGCCATTCTCGGTATGGCGGTGTTACGCCAGCAGGGATTCAGTACTATGCTGAGAGCCCGGGAGCGAATGGCTCATGGCGAGATGCCGGCAACAGAAATGGTGGAAGGCTTTCTGATTGCCATTGGTGGCCTGTTTATGATGTTTCCCGGCTTTTTGTCCGACATTTTCGGTATTGCCCTGCTGATTCCACCCGTACGTAAATACCTCATGAAAAGAATGGCAGCCAGTGGTCGCTGGCAGGTACACCAGTCTTCTACCACGTTCGAAGGGCAGTACTATCGGGAAGATATTGACCCTGACCGAGGTCTGAACAACACCATCGACGGGGACTTCAAGCGGGAAGACGAAAAAAAATAGTTTGCCCCCCTTGAAAAAGATTAACCGCATCCCTACTTAGAGTAACACCGCATAACAGGTTCGGTTTGGGTGGGAAAACACTGACCCGTCCAGCCTTAATTGAAAGTTGACTGCTGAATGTTCGGCATAAACAGTTGGAGAGATATATCGATGAAAATCCGTCCGTTGCGTGACCGCGTGGCCGTTCGTCGTGAAGAAGAAGAAACTACCTCTGCTGGTGGCATCGTTCTGCCAGGTTCTGCTACTGAAAAGCCAAACCAGGGTGTTGTAGTAGCTGTAGGTAACGGAACTGTTCTGGACAACGGCGAAGTTCGTCCTCTGAGCGTAAAAATTGGCGATAAAGTGATCTTTGGCAAATACGCCGGTTCTGACACCGTCAAGATCGACGGTGAAGAGCTGATCATTCTGTCCGAAAGCGAAATCTACGCTGTTCTGGAAGACTGATTGTCCACGACTCCACAAGAGTCGATTACAACTGTTTTTACAATTCTTAAAGGATGTCAATCATGGCAGCAAAACAGGTTAAGTTCGGCGACGAAGCTCGCAAGCAAATGCTGGAAGGCGTTAACGTTCTGGCTGACGCCGTTAAAGCCACACTGGGCCCAAAGGGTCGTAACGTACTGCTGGAGAAGTCCTTTGGTGCGCCAACCATCACTAAAGATGGTGTTTCCGTCGCCAAGGAAATCGAGCTGGCTGACAAGTTCCAGAACATGGGTGCCCAGCTGGTTAAGGAAGTGGCTTCCCAGGCTAACGATCAGGCCGGTGACGGTACCACTACTGCAACCGTACTGGCTCAGTCCATTCTGAACGAAGGTCTGAAGTATGTTGCTGCTGGCATGAACCCAATGGATCTGAAGCGCGGCATCGACAAAGCCGTTATCGAAGTGGTTGCCAAGCTGAAAGGCATGGCAACGCCTTGTGAAGACAGCAAGTCCATCGCTCAGGTAGGTACCATCTCTGCCAACTCTGACGAGCTGGTGGGTCAGATCATCGCTGAAGCCATGGAAAAAGTGGGCAAAGAAGGCGTTATCACCGTTGAGGAAGGTTCCGGTCTGGAAAACGAACTGGACGTAGTAGAAGGTATGCAGTTCGACCGTGGCTACCTGTCTCCTTACTTCATCAACAATCAGGAACGCATGTCCTGCGAACTGGAGAACCCGTTCATCCTGCTGGTTGACAAGAAAATCTCCAACATCCGCGACCTGCTGCCCGTTCTGGAAAACGTAGCCAAAGCGGGTAAGCCACTGCTGATCATTGCTGAAGACGTTGAAGGCGAAGCCCTGGCGACTCTGGTTGTGAACAACATGCGCGGTATCGTCAAGGTATCTGCCGTTAAGGCGCCGGGCTTCGGTGATCGTCGTAAGGCTATGCTGCAGGACATCGCTACTCTGACTGGTGCGACCGTTATCTCCGAAGAAATCGGTCTATCTCTGGAAGGTGCTACTCTGGAAGATCTGGGTTCCGCCAAGCGCATCGCGATCACCAAGGAAGACACCACCGTTGTTGACGGTGCTGGCAACCAGGCTGACATCGTTGCCCGTGTTGAGCAGATCCGTGCCGAAATCGAAAACTCTTCTTCCGACTACGACAAAGAGAAGCTGCAAGAGCGCGTAGCCAAGCTGGCTGGCGGTGTTGCCGTGGTTAAGGTAGGCGCTGCTACCGAAGTCGAGATGAAAGAGAAGAAGGCTCGCGTAGAAGATGCTCTGCACGCTACCCGCGCTGCGGTTGAAGAAGGTGTTGTTGCCGGTGGTGGTGTTGCTCTGATCCGTGCTCTGTCTGCTATTGAAGTGGACGCGATCAATCCTGAACAGAAAGCCGGTGTTGAACTGGTTCTGCGTGCTCTGGAAGGCCCGATCCGCCAAATCGCTTCCAACTCCGGTGACGAAGCTTCTGTTGTGGTTGACAAGGTTCGTTCCGGTGAAGGTAACTTCGGTTACAACGCTGCGACTGGCGAATACGGCGACATGATCGAAATGGGTATTCTGGACCCGGCTAAAGTTACCCGTTCTGCTCTGCAGGCGGCTGCTTCTGTTGCTGGTCTGATGATCACTACCGAAGCTATGGTTGCTGACGAACCTGCTGATGCTGCTGCACCTGCCATGCCTGATATGGGCGGCATGGGTGGTATGGGTGGCATGGGCGGCATGATGTGATCAGCCTCCTGACTGTCTGAAGCCTCGCTTCAACCCGCATCCTACCCGATGCAAGCCGCAGCCATTGTGCTGCGGCTTTTTTTTGGCTGAACGATTTTGCTTGTATCGCAATGATATGAAGGGTTGTCGTAACCCGCCGATTAAATATCTGATAATAACCGGTCAGGTAAATATTTATGTCCAGTGGTATAACCCCTGGCTCTGGAGTGCAGCCACCCCCAATAACTTCAACAGGCGGTGCTGGCGCTGCCGGGTCTTTAGCTGCAACAGGGACACACAATGGAAACCTTGTTACTGAAGTTAAAAACCCTGAACGTCATATGGATGCGATTCAACCGAAACAGACTTCAGACCAGAACCTTCATGAACGTTCTGCCAGTTTGCCCAGCACGCCGCCTGCCAAAGAGTTATCAGGTGCTAAAAAAGCCGACCCTGAAGGTAAGACGGATAAGGCTGAAACCCCGAAAGAAAAACATAAACGGGAAGTTGAGGAAGCTCGTGCGGCAAGAGAAAACAGCTCGGTTGAAGAACTGGAAGCCGAGCAGGAAGCGTTAATCAAAGAAGCCGGTGAAAAGTATGAAAAGATTGAAGAGTATACGGTTCTTGGTAAGGCGATGGCAGCCCTGAGGCATCCTGAAGAAGCGGAAAAAGGGGTTAAGGTCATCCTGCATTTGCCCGGTGAGACTAAGCCCATTCGCCTGGTGCCCCCTGACAAGAAAGCACTCAAAGGTCGTGATGTTGAAGCTCTGATCAAACTGGCAGAAGATTTGCTTAAAGAGTACAACAACACGGTGTTTAGTGGTGGTTTTAACAAGGATGAATTTAACCAGCGCATAGACGTTATGCGTGACATGCTCAGCGATATTGTAAGCAAAATAGCTGAAAAGGATAAGAGTAAGTCAGGCAGTAACTGGCAGAAACGTCTGGAGGATATGCAGCAGAAGCGTTCAGTCATTCACGTCAAACAGCCTGAAGCGGTTGATGGTGAAGAGGCTGAGTTGAAGGTAGAAAGGCTGGACGAGAAACAGACTGAGCAGCTTTTGAAAGATTTAGAAATCATTGAGCCGGTTCCCGAGATGTTTTTCCAGAAAGCAGGTTGGGTCTTAAGAAAAGGGGTGATGGATGGATTACCATGGAGAGAGAAGCGCGCGCCCTAACGCTTCGGTAGGGTATGCAGCTCCGGCTGATAAGCCACCGGAGTCGGATTCACCGGCGCAGGCTGATGCCCAACCCAAAATGAAAGGTTTGCAGCCTGACAGGGTACCTAAAAAGCCGTTGAGTGAGAGGGTGGCAAAGTCGAAAGATGGCGTCACTTCAACGGATGGTCTGGGCAAAAAGAATTCCCCTGAAGCTTTGATGAGAAAGAAAGAGGAAGTGCTGTCGTCGATTAATGAGCTGGCTGTTATGAACGGCAAGTTGAAAATGCTGGTTGAAGCGCTGGATGCATTAAAAACGCCCGACACACCGCCAAAAGGTCTGGTCATTAAAGTGCAGATTGATGACCAGATGGTTTCTATTATCCCGCCCGATCAAGATGCTTTGCAGGGGCATGATATACAGCAGCTATTAAAGGATGTTGAAGAGGCTATTAAAGGTGGGTACAGCGAGTGTACACGGGCATTGGGGCCTACGCCTCTACCCACCCGGTTCGGGGCACTTGAACAACAATTTATCAAGATATCCAAAAAGCTTGGAAAAGAGCATGCCAAAGGTGAAGTAATGAGTGAACTCATGAATCAGGCAGTGATGGCGGTGCCTAAGTCTATGAAGGTGGACTATTCAGGAGGCACCGTGCTCCTTCAAAGAGTGGTCGAACAAAAAGAAAAGCCACCCGCCGCGGATCAACCTTCCCCTCCTCCTGCTCAGCATGAGGAATAATACCAATTCCGCTTTTTAAATATGACTATGAGCAAGTCATTCTGGGTTGCGGGACAAGGCGGAACGACGAGTAATACCAATCAAAATAAGTTAGCTTCGTGATGAGCATGCCTTTTCAGCCGGTTAGGCAAGGCGGCGTGAGGAGCCATAGCCATAGCTATGGCGACGAATGCCAACGCAGAATAACCGGCTGAAAAGGCAGCGCAATAGAATAGCTAATTATTGCGATTGGTATAATAGCGAGCTATTGCGAGGAGTTCCAACGCAGCTCCCGTGATTCAGAATGGCTGCACAATTCATGTTTAGAAAGGGGAATTGGTATAAATAGCCTTTTGCGCGGGTAGGGATAGGTGTCAGGCAAGCGAATCCAGAAAAGAGTGCTACATTTCTAGTGCCAACACAGGAGAATAATAGATGAACTGCAGGGGAATATGTCTGGCCGGATTTGTCACTCTGGTCACAGTAACAGGCTGCACACATGTCAATCAGGAAGCATTTAATCAACTGGATGCAGGAATGAGCATTGAAGATGTTGAGGGTATTCTGGGTAAACCTGAATCCTGTAACGATAAACTGGGACGTACGGAATGCATCTGGCGCGACAAAGATCGCGAAATCCGAGTCAGTTATATTGACCAGAAAGTAGTGGTATTCAGCTCGACCGGCCTGCAATAATCCCGCCCAGAACGACCTGACTTTTAGCGACAGGTATGTAGAACTGCTGATTTTATCATGGGCTCATTGGTATAAAATTCTTAACTTTTTACCATGCCATGTTTCAGCACTTAACAATTAATAAAATCGGCTTTCTGGCCCTTTTGCTGGGTCTTGTACTTTCTTCCGGTGCTCAGGCTACCACAACCCGTCAAATGGGGAGCTGGCTGTCGAACAACATGATGTGGATTGCCTCAGCCCACACTCTGTTTAATGAATACGATGCCGAAGAAGACTGGGCATGGGCGAACGGCCTGACCCAGCTTCATGCCGGTGCAGCAGTGAGTCGTGGCTTTGTTATTACCCGTCTAAAACGCAATATCGATAAGACAAGACCTGATGGTGGTGGCCAGTCTTTTCCATCCGGTCATGCGGCAAGATCCTATTACCCTGCGTGGTATATCTACCACCGATATGGTTTCAAGCAGGCTGCACCTTATTTGTTGGCTGCAACCTATTCCGGCTATACAAGGGTTGATGCAAAGCGTCACTACTGGTCGGATATTGCAGCCAGTGCTGCTATCACGTATGCCATCAGCCATTATATGACGTCATCGGCTGACGATCCGGCACAGCCAAAGTTTGGTGTTGGATTTGGTGGTGATGGCGTCTGGTTTAATTATGACTGGCGCTGGTAGATATCAGTCTTTGGACGTTTAAAAGGTGTTTCAGGCATAAGTAACTGACCACACGAAATCATATATTTCTGACTCTATGATGGACCCCATAAACTGGTCACATAGCTTGCTATGCTCCCGCCGTTGCGCCTTGCATAGCACTTGATCAATTAGCCAGCAATATTCGATTCCGAATGATCAGCTACTTACAGCATAATAGACAAAACATAATAGATTGTGTCTGAAACAGTAAATGTAAAGTCGCTGTCTTGGTGTTCTTTTTTTTAATTTATCCTTCTATGATGAAATATTCATGGAGGATATTATGAAAATAATAATCAGCAGCTTCCGACAATCGCCCCTGTTCTCTCTCCTTTTCTTTCTTTACCAGCCCGTTGTTATTGCCTCGGAAAGTGCCACGGAAAAACGTGGTGACTGGATGTCGTACAGTCTGTTATGGGCAGCTACGGTGCATACACTGTATAACGAATACGACTGGGATGATGAAGAGATGGGATGGGCAAACGGACTGGTACAATTACATGCGGGTTCTCTGCTAACCAAGTCTTTTATTGTGACAACAATGAAAGAAAATATAAAAGCCACCCGGCCAGATGGAGATGATAAATCTTTCCCATCCGCTCATGCGGCCAGAGCCTTCTATCCCGCCTGGTATATTCATAAGCGCTATGGTTTCTTGCAGTCGGTGCCTTATCTCGCAGTGGCTACTTACGTTGGTTACACCAGAGTGCATAGTAAACGACACTACTGGGGAGATATTGCGGCCAGTGCCGGTTTGACCTATGTGTTGAATCACTACCTGACTTCTTCGGTAGACGAACCAAACCAGCCGCAGATTGGCGTAGGGTTTGATAAAGGCGATGTCTGGTTTAATGTCAGCTTCAAATGGTAACGATTTACGTTTTCTGGAAAGCGTAAACAGAGCCTAGCCCAAGCATTTGTGTCAGCTGATCCAGAGCTTCTCTTGATTCTGTCAGAAGCGCCGGGTCAGCAAGGTCACAGTCTTTTAACTGATCCCGATAGTGTTTATTAATCCAGTGCGTTAATTGTGAGTAGCGTTCATCAGTCATAAGGCAGTTTTGATTGACCGCTTGCAGTTCCTGTTTGTTTAATACAACCCGCAATCTCAGACAGGCGGGACCGCCACCATTGTTCATGCTTTGGCGAAGATCAAAAGCCACAGTCTGTTCAATCGGATTATCTGCACTGATAAGGTCATTGAGATAGCTGGCAACAACCGAATTATTCTCACACTCTGACGGGACTATCATCAGCATTTTTCCATCGTTACGACAGATTAGCTGACTGTTAAAGAGGTAGGTTTGCACCGCCGTTTTCACAGAGATTCTGTTTTCGGGTACTTCAAGAATCTGCAATTGACCGGCAGTAGCATGTTGCAACTCTTCATAAACATTTGCCTGATTCAAGAATGCTTTTTCATGGCAGAGCAGAAGCTGCTGATTACCCACTGCAATCACATCATTGTGAAATACGCCGCTGTCGATCACATCCGGATTTTGCTGGGCATAAACGACAGATTTCTCGTTTAGCCGGTGCTGCCTTGCAATTGCTTTGGATGCTTCAATGGTTTGTCTTGCCGGAAAACGTTTTGGAGCTGGGCGAGAGGCGTCGAAACCATAGCGACCAAAAACAAAAAACGAAACGCCGGACTGATGGTATTCGCTGCAGAATCGCGTGTGGTTGGCAGCACCTTCGTCGCCCAGTACGCCGACGGCAGGGAGGGCTGGATGATGCTGGAAATAACGTTCATCCCTGAAGATGGCTTTCAGGATACGAGCTGTCGTATCTGGCTCAATGGAACGATGGAATTTACTGACCAGATTGGCTGGCGTGAAATGGACTTTACCGTTCTGAGTGTCAAAACCGGACGACACAGTTGCCGCGTTCGCTGTCCACATACCTGAAGCCGAACAGCAGGACGACAGTAATTCAGGCGCTTCGCTGGCAGCTGTTTTAAGTATTCTGGCATCCGTGCCAGAGAAGCCTAAACGACGCAACGTATCGATATCCGGTCGTAGCTGGGGAGGGATGATGCCCTGAACAAAACCCATGTCGTATAGGGATTTCATTTTTGCAAGTCCCTGCAGCGCCGCCTGTCTGGGGTTGGACGTCTGGTTTTTATGCTGTGTCGAGGCAATATTACCCGCCGACAACCCGGCATAATTATGTGTTGGTCCTACCAGTCCGTCGAAATTGGCTTCTGTTGATTTCATTTTTATTCCAGTGTTAACCCGGGAGCCAGTTTTTCGGGAACGATCAACGAATCTGCTTCAACACTGGCAACAGGGTAAGCGCAGTAATCGGCAGCAAAGTAAGCACTGGGGCGATGATTACCGCTGTCACCCACGCCACCAAACGGAGCAGTGCCTGCTGCACCCGTAATGGGGCGATTCCAGTTGACGATACCGGCTCTGATCTGGCTGAAAAACAATTCATAATCTTCCCGGCGATCGCTGAATAAACCGGCAGACAGGCCATAACGGGTATCATTGGCTTTTACAATGGCATCCTTTAAATACTGATAGCGAATAACTTGCAACAGCGGGCCAAAATACTCTTCATCCGGCAAGGCAGGAACGGCTGTGACATCAATAATTCCCGGGCTGACTAAACCGGTTCCCGGCTTTAGTTGTCTGGCTTCCAACAGAGTATGACCACCAAGGGACTGAAGGTGTTCTTGTGCCTGCACAATGGCTTCTGCGGTGGCTTCCGAGATGACAGCTCCCATAAACGGCTGTGGATCGCTGTTCCAGTCTCCGGCTTTGAGGTTGGCGGCGGTGTTGATCAGCTTTTGCATAAACTGATCGCCCCATTCGCCAGTAGGAACAAACAGGCGTCTGGCGCAGGTGCAGCGTTGCCCTGTGGTGATGAAAGCTGAATGGATGGTGTCGTGTACTGCGGCGGCTGTATCTGCCACTTCGCAGACAATTAATGGATTGTTGCCACCCATTTCAAGAGCCAGAATCTTCCCGGTTTGACCGCCAAACTGCTGGTGAATCAGTTTGCCGGTGCGGGAGCTGCCGGTGAAAAACAAGCCATCGAGTTTAGGGTGGTTGGCAAGATAAATACCGGTTTCCCTTTCACCCTGTATCAGGTTAATAACACCTTTTGGCAATCCGGCCTTTTCCCAGAACTTGACGGCCAGCTCTCCGGTGGCGGGTGTTAACTCACTGGGTTTAAAGACGACGGTGTTACCCGCAAGCAATGCGGGCACTATGTGACCATTAGGCAGATGTCCGGGGAAATTGTAAGGGCCGAATACGGCAACCACACCGTGGGGTTTATGACGAATAAACGTTTTTGCCCCCGCCAGACTGTTTTCTGTGGTGTCGGTTCGTTCGCTATAGGCTTTGATGGATATTTCTATTTTGCCTTTCATGGCTGCGGCTTCGGTGCGGCTTTCCCACAAAGGCTTGCCGGTCTCCCGGGCAATGGTTTCAGCAATGAGTTCGGCGTTGTCTTCAAGCTGAGTGGCAAATTTTCTGATAATGTCAATGCGCTGCTCCAGTGGCATTATCATCCAGCTGCTACCGGCTAACCGCGCTGCATGAATGGCCTCATTGACTTGCTGCTCACCGCTGTTACAGCCAGACCATACGACCTCATTGGTGGATGGGTTGGTCGATTGAAACTCGGAACCGGTGCCTTTCTGCCATTGACCATTAATAAAATCAGTCATTGCCTGTCTCCTGTTATGGACGTCTGCCGGTTAAGGGAACAACACGTAAGGTGTCGTTGGGTTGCAGCTGCAGGGCATTAGCCTGTTCCCGGGTGATATTGACGAACTCAAAGCCTTCAAAAGAGACCTGGCCCAGTATGCAGCGAAACTGGCGGAAGCCTGTGCTGGCCAGTAGCCACTGGGTTTCATCAGTGGTCGTGGATTCGTGAATCTGTACTTTATATTCCCTTGAATCCCTGACCGTTCGGATGTCTTTGACTCTGGCCTCCAGCAAGGGGCCGGCATCAAAAATGTCAATATAATGGGTGTAGTGAAAACCTTCACTTTCCAGTAGTTTGCGGGCGGGCAATGTGTCGTTGTGAGTTTCGCCGATGACGGCCTGAGCACTATCAGGCAACATGTTGGTATAGATAGGGTGCCTGGGCATCAGCTCGGCGATAAAGGTTTTTCCCTTGGCAATTTGCTGGTCGGCAGTCACAAAATCCACATTAAAAAAGTGCCTGCCGATGGCTTCCCAGAAAGGGGATTCTCCATTGTCATCGCAGTAGCCCCGCATTTCTGCAATCACATTTTCATGAAAGTGCGAGGGATGATTGGCCATGAACATCATTCGGGCTTTTGACAACAGTCGTCCATTATTGGAATAGCGGTATTCCGGCAGTAAAAACAAGGTACACAGCTCTGAATAATCAGTGTGGTCACTGCACAGTGTCATGGTGGTCAGGCGGTTATAGACATTGAGCTCTCTGGAAGTGTGTACCTGTGTATTGACTTTGAAGTTATACCACGGGTCTGTCTGGCCAATAGCGGACTCGATGCCGGACACACCGGCAATATTGCCGGTTTTCGCATCTTCCAGTACAAACAGGTACAGAAGATCGTCAAGCGTTGTGGAACCTGAAAACGATTCCAGCGCCCAGTCAAGCTTGTGTCGAACCATGTCCGGCTTTGGCTGCAGGGAAGAAAACCCGACACCGGTGTGTTGGGCAATATGCCAGAGCGCGTCATAGTCACTGCTTTCTATCGGGCGAAAGATCATCATAGGCAACCTTTGCGTCTCATTATTCGGCTTTGGTGTTGGTGCTGGTAAATATCTTATCGGCGGAAGCGGCAACAAATCCCTGATACAGGTTGCCATCGCCAGCAGGGTAGCGTTTGGCAAACTCGTAAAAGCAACCAGGTATCTCCCTCACGCCATCGGTGAAGTCAACGGTGACTTTTTTAGCCATAGTGGAAGACTGTTCCAGCAGAACATCCGGTGAGCCTTTTACCAGTCCACCAGTGTCGTTAAGCACATAACCATGCTTCTGCAACAGGCTGTTCAGGGCCGTAATATTATCGGGTTCGGATAAATGGTTAATGGAGACGGTAAAGTGATTGGCGCGATAGCCAAACGCGGCCACCCAGGCGGCGTATTCACTTTCAGCCAGCAGTTCGTCGTAGGTGTTTGTGTCCAGTTGCCAGGGGCGACCTGAGTAGCAAAACAACGGAGACTGAGTGGCTTCCGGTGGAATCTGGTCGATCAGTGATGATATCTGTTTTTGTGCCTGTTCAGACAGTTCTTCAACCAGCAGTTCACTGATGAAGACTTTGGGCAGTTTGGGGTCAGGGTGTTGAAAGTGTTTGGCAAACAATTTTCGGGCTGGAAACTCATAGTCACCGCCTTCAACATAGCCATAGTCGATGAAAGCGCTGGCGATAACCCCCAGATTAACCCGGGGCAGGTTGTAGGTTCTAAGGGCGATATGGTCATTAACGACCACGCCGTTATTGCTGGCGGCAAACAGGTCGTGAATGCTGCGAGCGTCTGGAGCCAGCTCCAGATAATCTTCCCACATGGCCTGCAGCAGAGTATGGATTGTGTTGTCCATGACAAGCCTCCTGTTCTTGGAAATAATAAAGCTCTGTTTATTTTGATCAAGCAATGCAAGGGTAGCAGTAAGTCAGCTGTCGTTTTTAACAAATGACGTTATGGTTGAGTACTTATCTTAGCCACTCGTTGCCTTTGCCCTGTGCTTCGTTTTTTGCCAGTGTCATCAGAAGGGCTGCACTGAGCTTGGTTCTGGGTACAAGGCTACTGATTTTCATGTATTCCTGATCGCTGTGAATATGACCGCCCTGTACTCCCAAGGTATCAATATTCGGTACACCATAGGAAGCCAGATTGTTGCCGTCACAGCAGCCTCCTGTGGCCTTAACATCAATGGGCATTCCCAATGCAGCACCGCATTCCTTGGCGAGTTGGAAGAATGCCTGATTGGCTGGAGACAGTACTTTGGGCTTACGGCCAAAGCCGCCATGCAATTCCAGTTTGATGCCGTCGCGGCAGCTGATTTCGTTCACCAGCATCTGCAATTGATTCAGGCACCACTGTTCGTCTTCCGGTTTTTCGATGCGAATATTAAAACGGCAAATACAGCGGTCAGGAACAATATTGGTAGGCCCTCCACCGTGCACAAAGCCCGGGTTGAAGGTAACGTTTTCACGCTGAACATTCAGGTCATCCATCGCTGAAACGAAGTCGCTGAGTGCTCGTATGGCATTGCGTCCCAGATGATGTTCTCGTCCCGCATGGGTGGCTTTGCCATAGCAGACGGCCGTAAAATTACCGCTGCCTTTTCGGGCACCCGCCAGTGAACCATCAGGAAAACTGGGTTCATACAGCATGCCTAAATGGGCCGTTTTTGCCGCATCTTCAAACAGATGGGCTGAGCTGAGTGAGCCAATCTCTTCATCCGGGTTAAAGATAACCTGCCAGCCGATATGTTCAGCCCAGGGTGATTGCTCAAGCAGTTGCAAGGCATGCAACATAACGACCAGACCGCCTTTCAGATCGGTAACGCCGGGCCCGTTAATATGATCATCATCAAGAAACTTGATGGTCTGGAATGGGTGATCTGCACCAAATACCGTATCCATATGGCCGCCCAGAACCACCTGTAAAGGAGCCTCTGGTCGCTTGGATAGGGTGAGTGCGTCGCCTAATGGGCTGCGAATGATGTTGCCATCGGTGTTTATGGACTGAAAATCGGCCAGAGGAATAATGCTCTGTTCTGCTTCCAGTGGCTGCGTCATTTTTTGCAGCTCGGACAAAACCCGGTTCACACCTTTCGCATTCAGACTGCCCGAGTTGATTTCTGCGAGGCTGATGGTCTGTTGCAACATGGCGTTTTGGCTGTTGTCCAGCTGACGGAGCAGAGGCAGAAAGGGGTCAATAATACCTGACATGGTACCCACTTTTTGTTGTTATAGACCCTATAAAGTATACGACTATGCAGCAAATAAGCAGGCAAAAAAAGAAATAAAAATGCCGACAACATGGTCGGCATTGTGTTTGGTAACAAGGTTCAGAAAAGAGTGTCTTAAAAAGTGGGTAAGAACAGTTGTTCAGTTCTGTACAATTTTAGCCACGGCTCTTTTCAGAGCAGCCATGCCCTGGCGAATATCATCATCAGGAATGATCAGTGAGGGTGCCATACGCAGAACATTGGGGCCTGCTACCAACATCATTAGTCCTTCTTCGGCAGCAGCAGCCAGAAACTCTTTCCCTTTGCCGTGCCACTCCGGGGTCAGTTCTGCGCCGATCAGCAAACCTTTACCACGAATTTCGGTGAAAACACCAAACTCATCATTGATGCTTTCCAGCTCGCGTCGGAACAGCTGATGTTTGCCCGATACGTTTGCCAGCAATTGATCATCATTGATTAAGGTAATGGCGGCCAGGGCCACCGAACAGGCCAGAGCGTTACCGCCATAGGTGCTGCCATGGCTGCCGAAGCCAAAACTGTTAGCCACTTCAGTGGTCGTCAACATGGCACCCACAGGAAAACCGCCGCCCAGAGATTTGGCGGTTGTCAGGATATCGGGTACAACGCCGGTATTCATGTAGGCATAAAACTCGCCGGTACGACCAACGCCGGTCTGTACTTCGTCGAATACCAGCAGGGCGTTGTGTTGGTCACAGAGCTCTCTGGCGGCTTGCAGGAATTCCGGAGTGGCTGGTATAACGCCGCCTTCCCCCTGAATGGGCTCCAGAACAATGGCACAGGTTTTGTCTGAAATTGCAGCCTTTAACGCCTCAACATCATTAAAAGGCAGGTGAGTCACCCCGGCTGGCACCGGAGCGTAACCTTCACAATATTTGGGTTGTCCGCCCACGGTGACCGCGAACAGGCTGCGCCCGTGAAAAGAACTGTTGAACGAAATGATTTCGTGTTTTTCTGGACCTGTGTGGTCGTAGGCATACTTTCGTACCAGCTTAAAGGCAGCTTCATTCGCCTCGGTGCCGGAATTGCAGAAGAAGACTTTTTCCGCAAAGCAGACTTCAGTGAGAGCCTGCGCCAGAGCCAGTGCAGGTTCGTTGGTGTAAACGTTACTGAGGTGCCAAAGCTTGTCGGCCTGACTTTTCAGGTTTTTAACCAGTTCAGGGTGGCAATGACCAAGGGCGTTAACCGCAATGCCTCCGGCAAAGTCAATGTATTCCTTACCCTCCTGATCCCAGATGCGCGACCCCTTGCCACGGACGGGAACAACTTTCTGGGGTGCATAGTTAGGCACCATTACATCGTCAAAAGTCGCTCTGCTGACAGAATACTCGGTCATAGGTAGCTCTCCCGGAAACTTGTTATCTTTCTTAGGCAGTTAATAAGTCTTATTCACTGGGCAGTTTACATCATCACCGGTTGTATTTGGGGATAAGGCAGGGTTTTATTTTGTCTTGATGCATAGGAATTTCAAAGCACAGATAGGATGCTAACTGTCGTATAGATTAGGTGAATTTATTGGTTAGTGACTTCTGGACATTTTTACCCATACTGCTAATTGGGAATAATGCAGGATAAAGATCAGGTTTTTCGTCTTTATATAGTAATATTAACCGCCACTATTTACTCCAGACGCACCTCTCCTGTTATTGCAAAATAATCGGTCTGTTTAGAGCAAGCCTTTCGTGACACTGGCGCAGTTCTGCCATTGTTTTACCGGTTACGATACCAGTCATCACCATACGCGATTTGCACAGGATACATTCCAGCGGATCAACTCCGAAGCTGCTCTTCATCAGCGCCGGGAAACGGATTGGGATCGCCTTTCTTTCTGGTTGATCCAGAAGGTCATATACCTTTGGCAGCAGCTTTGACCGAACCCGGGTGGCAAGGAAGCCGTAGTAACGAATCATTCGGAAGCCTTTGTCCGGAATGTGCTGTACCAGCCGCTTGATGAAGTCCTCAACGCCACTGGTGAATCGCAAATACTGTTTGGTGGCGTGATTCAGATAGCTGAAAATCACCTCCTTGCCGTCGTAATGCTTCAGTCGGCTCATGGAGAGGGCGGGACGCTTCAAATAGCGACCCAGATATTTGATGTTGCGGTGGTGATTTTTACTGGGCTTGGCAAAGTGGACGATCCACGATTTCTTATAGTGAGTATCGAGCCAGCGGTTAAAGGTCGTTTTGCTGGCACCGGCTTTTTTAAGGGATTTCGGTAATTCCAGCTCACCCCGGATGAATGCCTGTCGAAGCAGGTTGATGACTTCGTACCGCCACATGGGCATCAATACCTGCTTGCTGAAGAAGATTTCCTTCCATGTATTTTTGTCATCGGTTAACCCGCCACAGGTGATGGACAGATGGACGTGAACATTGCACTTCAGGTCACGCCCAAATGTGTGCAGTGCCGTGAAAATGCCGGGTAAAACCCTTTTCTTTCCGGAGAGCTTCATCATAACTTTCGCAGCCAGTGCGCTGGGCTTTCCCAATAAATGACGGTTATAACGGAACAGCTCCCAAAGCTCCGAAGGCATGGTGAAGGTGATGTGTTGCCATTGGGTATCCGGAAGAATGGCTTTCTGTTGCTCTATCCACTGATCCGTGAGCTTCTTGCCGCAGGTAGGGCAAAACCGGCTCTTGCAACTGAAGCAGATTTTCTTCTGGTGAGTGCATTTCGGGTTAATGCACTGGAACACCGCATAGTCGCGAACGGTCAGTCCGCAACTGTGCATTTTGATGACGTTATCGACGATGGCGGGGCGCATTCGATGTTTGTATTTCTGGTAAAAACGCCACCATGAAGCTTTTTTTTGGAACAGCTCCTTGAGGCGGGTTGGAAGTCTAATCGTTTTCTCCTTTCTGTATCACGACTGGCTGCAACCGATCGTCATTAATTCTTGCCATCGTTATCTTTTTCTCCATCAGTACGCTGTCGCTTGGCGGAGGGCTCCCAGGTGTGGGTGCGCCGGTGTCCTTTCAGGCCGCTTTCAAACTGGTATGCCCTGTCGCAGCCTTCGTAGTCGCACTTGAAGAGCTCCCCGGTGTGGATGCGCTGGTGTCCTTTCAGGCTGCCTTCATCCTGGTATGCCCTGTCGCAGCCTTCGTGGTCACACTTGAAGAGCTGCCCGGTGTGGGTGCGCTGGTGTCCTTTCAGGCCTTTTTCACTTTGGAATTGCCTGTCGCAGCCTTCGTAGTCGCACTTGAAGAACTCCCAGAAGTGTTGGATGCGCTGGTGTTTTTTCAGTTCTCTTTCATACTGGTATTCCTTGTCGCAGCCTTCGTAGTTGCACTTGAAGAGCTCCCCGGTGTGGGTGCGCAGGTGTCCTTCCAGGCCAAGTTTACTTCGGAATTGCTTGTCGCAGCCTTCGTGGCCGCATTTGTAACGATTTCGGGAGCCTGAGGTTGCAGGTGGGGATTTTTCTAGCGTTTGGGTCGTACTATCTGCTGCAGATAAAACGGTATCAAATCTGGCAGGGTGCATGTTGTTGAGTGGGTGTGGGTTAGATTTCTGTCCTTCTGTTTGTGGCTCGGCATTTACGCTACAAGCGAAAGAGCCATCCGGGTCAGGACGGCAGTGGGTCATTAAAAGTAAAGGTTGCTCTTGCGAATTGAGGTCATCCGGCGGGTTGACTCTAGGTCGTAGTTCACAAAGACCATTACAGGTCGGACAGCGGACAGTTTCACATCTGCTATGCCAGGGTTCATGGGGTTCATCCCCCTCGCCGTCATTTGTGCCATCTCTGACCCAGGTAGCGGCGGACTGATAATAAAATCCGCTGGGGTACTTCCGGCTGGTTAAGCCGCTACCTGTCACACCGGAAGTTACGCATGTCGTGTTTGAGTCTCCTCCTCCTGCCGGTAGTGTGATGATTTGCAATTCATGATTGGCATGAATCTCCTGTTGATCCAGTTGAGTGAACATTGGGGCTTCCAGGTTCCAGTAAGTTGTGGACAACCAGCCTACGACAATGGTTGCCACCACAGGTATCCATGAAAAGGGTTGGGGTTGATATGAGTCTTCCTGAAATGCCAGAAGCAGTTTGTAGCCTATGACTTCATTGGAGACATAGAGCAGCTCCCATGAAACCGACTTAACAACCTTTTTCGGCCTCTCCCAGTACCCCCTCGGACTATAGGGCTTATCATCAGGTGGCGTGTCTGGGACTGAATAGCTGTTTGTGCTGATAATTTCTGTCGGCTTGCTTTGCAACGACCCCATATCAATCATCTGCATTGCAGGCAGTGTATTCAGCTCAGGCTTTATAGAAAAGTTCTGGCTTGGTGAATCCGCATTCTGTTCAAGCTCAAGCTCAACGATCAAACTGTAAGTCTGCGAATCAGCCAGACAGACGAAAGATACGAAGAGCAGTACGTGGAAAAGTAGACTTTTAATGGCTCTATCCTCTGCTTTTCTGGATATGACAGGTGATAAGGATAGACAAATTGGAGTGTGAAGGATTTCTCAGGTGTTATACCCAAGTGAATTCAAGATGCAGGATTTAGCCTCTGAAAATTATCGTTAATTCTGCTGACTAACGAAGCACCAATTTCAGGTAACGTAACGTCCAGAAAATGATTAATCTTTTCTCGAAATTCTTTAGCCTTGGCAAAGTATTCATTATTCCGAGCATATTCATTCATCACCTTCCATAATCGCTCAATCGGGTTCAGATTTGGGCTGTAAGGTGGTAGGTAATGTAGTTTTATCCCCAATTTTTCCGCCTCCTCTACCACCTCTTTTGAACGATGATAACCAGCACCGTCAAGCACCATATGGATGACTGTCATGGATGCGTAGGATGCCCGAACTGTTCTGAAAAACTTGATAATCGCTTCGCCGTTGACGGTCTTGAACTGATCGAAAACAGCGGCAGATAGATTGTTCAGTTCAATGGCGCCAACAATGTTTAATCGGGTACGGCTCCCCGTCGTGTTGATGATCTTATCAACCCCTTTGCGAATCCATCCTGAGGTGATTTTGGTGGCCTGTGTTGGATGAACTGCATCCATGAACAGCAACACTTCATCCTCTGGTAATGAGCTATCTCTTTAACACAAATCCTGAAACCCTTGCGGCACAAGCTCTGTAGAAATAACGACAAAAGTCGTATAGCGAGTCGGTCGTGTTTTCATAGTCTTCATTTATCAAGGGTTTCAGGACGGTCGCCCCGTCATAAATTGTCAGAAGGTTAAATATTCAATATTTGTGTTAAAGAGATAGGGTAATGAGGCCTTCAGGGCATCATAGTGTTTGACAAATTCAGCTTGTTTGTCCGCATCAGCCTTGTGCGGAACGCCTTTTGGTTTTTTATAGGTAAAGCCTTTCTGATGCAGCCACTTGTTCAGACCTGATACTCGATGCTGCAGTTTTTGATATTTGAGGGAGAGCAGGAAATGGCAGGGTGGCATAAGAGCAGACTACTACTGCAGCTCCGAATTCAAGCCTTGCGAGATTCCATCATAGCCACAGCAGCAGGTTGGAGGTAAGATCTCATAGGAACTTAATAACCGTCAAGTGTCGTATCTTGCTAATTCGCCCATTACCCGTTGTCACTGCCTTTCTGGATGCTTTGAATGATTCGCTCAAGTCCATCAATTCCTCTGCGCAGTTGAGTAGATCCCAGAAAGTGGCACTGGGCGTTTTTATCATTGGAATCGTGGTAACTAAAACTATTAACTGGGCTGCTTTTGAGCGCAGAAGCTTAGGCAGATTCAAAGCGACCCGTCTGTGCTGGATGTTTTATCAAGCAGAAATTGCATGGCAAAGCCTGCTACAGGCCAGCGTCAGAAATATTCTTCTACGCTATGGAATACAAAGTGGAACCCTTGCTATCGACGATACAGGAAAAAAGCGCACTAAAAGGACTTCAAAAATCGACGGTGCCCATAAGATAAAAGACAAATCAACAGGTGGTTATTTTAATGGGCAGGAACTGGTGTTTATGGTGCTCGTTACTGAAGTAGCTACCTTTCCAGTAGGGTTTCGCTTTTATATTCCTGACCCTGAGTTATCTGCATGGAGGAAGAAAGACAAGGCGCTCAGGAAGCAAGGCATTCAGAAAAAAGAACGACCGAACCGTCCTGAGCCAGATCATGTTCGTTACCCCACCATGCAGTCGTTGACGCTGGTTATGCTGCAAGAATTTGTTGATTCGTTTCCCAACATTACGATCAAAGCAATTCTCGCTGATGCACTGTATGGCACAGGAGACTTTATGGATAAGGCTGCGGAAATAACAGGCGGAGCCCAGGTTGTCAGCCAACTGCGCTCGAATCAGAAAGTATCCAACCGAAACACTCGGAAGCGACTCTCAAAGCTTACTTTTCGCGCCAGAAAGGCGCTGAAACTCAACTCATAATACGCGGTGGCAAAGAAGAGCAGGTCACGATGCTGGCTGCTCGGCTGTATGTTAAGGCTCATGGGAAAAGACGTTTTGTTATTGCCCTGAAGTATGAGGGTGAAGAGGATTATCGCTATCTGGTGGCTTCAGATATGTCATGGCGGCATACCGACATAGCCAGGATTTACACCTTGAGGTGGTTGGTCGAGGTTTTCATTCAAGACTGGAAAGCTCATTGTGGCTGGAACAGGTTGAGCAAACAGCAAGGTGCTGACGGATCGCAGCGCGGCGTGATCCTGAGCCTGCTGTGCGAACACATGCTGTTACTGCACCCTGAGCAATTCGTCCTACTGAAAAACAAACAGGCCGGAATGCCCGCAGGCTGTCTGATCGAACGCCTCAATGCAGAAGCCTTGCTTGCTACGGTGAAATCAGTGGTTGAATCGGAAGATCCAGATACCGAGCTTAAGGCTCTGGCCTTAGCCTTAGAGCATACTTTGCCCAAGCGGGAGTCGAGCAGGCATATGGCTGGTAGAGACCTGGGAGAACAAAAGGCAACTGACTCACTCAAAGCACACGCCCGGAAGTTTAAACTTTTAGATGCAGCTTAGAATCGAGATAAATACGTTACTTGTTTAGGTAAAACTGCAGCATCGAGTGATACGGTGTATTTGATGTCCCAGCGATCAGAAATGTAGGCGACGATCTGATGCGTATGAGCATAGGTGTGTTCAGAAATATGCTCGATTAGCTGCCGGGTTTGTTCATCATTCAAATAGCTTTCGCTACCACCGTTGTCAGGCTTGAGTTTTTCCTTTTTCAGATAGTCATCAAGGTGGCGACAAATAGTGAATTCACTTTTTCTCAAGGCTTGTGCGATAGAAGACGGAGTCCAACCTTCAGATCTGAGCAAAACTGCTTTTATACGGTCACACTCTCGGGCATCCTGCGACTTTTTATGGCGGGATTCCAGAGCTGCTTTTTGCTGATCAGTCAGGATGATTTTGGGCATGAGCGAAGAATGTTAAAAAAGTACTGAAAAATCAAGCATCTTCAATGGTCACGGGTATAACCGCCACTATTTACTCCAGACGCACCTCTCCTGTTATTGCAAAATAATCGGTCTGTTTAGAGCAAGCCTTTCGTGACACTGGCGCAGTTCTGCCATCGTTTTACGGGTTACGATGCCAGTCATCACCATACGCGATTTGCACAGGATACATTCCAGCGGATCAACTCCGAAGCTGCTCTTCATCAGCGCCGGGAAACGGATTGGGATCGCCTTTCTTTCTGGTTGATCCAGAAGGTCATATACCTTTGGCAGCAGCTTTGACCGAACCCGGGTGGCAAGGAAGCCGTAGTAACGAATCATTCGGAAGCCTTTGTCCGGAATGTGCTGTACCAGCCGCTTGATGAAGTCCTCAACGCCACTGGTGAATCGCAAATACTGTTTGGTGGCGTGATTCAGATAGCTGAAAATCACCTCCTTGCCGTCGTAATGCTTCAGTCGGCTCATGGAGAGGGCGGGACGCTTCAAATAGCGACCCAGATATTTGATGTTGCGGTGGTGATTTTTACTGGGCTTGGCAAAGTGGACGATCCACGATTTCTTATAGTGAGTATCGAGCTAGCGGTTAAAGGTCGTTTTGCTGGCACCGGCTTTTTTAAGGGATTTCGGTAATTCCAGCTCACCCCGGATGAATGCCTGTCGAAGCAGGTTGATGACTTCGTACCGCCACATGGGCATCAATACCTGCTTGCTGAAGAAGATTTCCTTCCATGTATTTTTGTCATCGGTTAACCCGCCACAGGTGATGGACAGATGGACGTGAACATTCCACTTCAGGTCACGCCCAAATGTGTGCAGTGCCGTGAAAATGCCGGGTAAAACCCTTTTCTTTCCGGAGAGCTTCATCATAACTTTCGCAGCCAGTGCGCTGGGCTTTCCCAATAAATGACGGTTATAACGGAACAGCTCCCAAAGCTCCGAAGGCATGGTGAAGGTGATGTGTTGCCATTGGGTATCCGGAAGAATGGCTTTCTGTTGCTCTATCCACTGGTCCGTGAGCTTCTTGCCGCAGGTAGGGCAAAACCGGCTCTTGCAACTGAAGCAGATTTTCTTCTGGTGAGTGCATTTCGGGTTAATGCACTGGAACACCGCATAGTCGCGAACGGTCAGTCCGCAACTGTGCATTTTGATGACGTTATCGACGATGGCGGGGCACATGCGATGTTTGTATTTCTGGTAAAAACGCCACCATGAAGCTTTTTTTTGGAACAGCTCCTTGAGGCGGGTTGGAAGTCTAATCGTTTTCTCCTTTCTGTATCACGACTGGCTGCAACCGATCGTCATTAATTCTTGCCATCGTTATCTTTTTCTCCATCAGTACGCTGTCGCTTGGCGGAGGGCTCCCCGGTGTGGGTGCGCCGGTGTTCTTTCAGGCCGCTTTTATATTGGTATGCCTTGTCGCAGCCTTCGTGGTCGCACTTGAAGAGCTCCCCGGTGTGGGTGCGCTGGTGTCCTTTCAGGCCTTTTTCACTTTGGAATTGCCTGTTGCAGCCGTCGTGGTCGCACTTGACAAACTCCCCGTTGTGGATGATGCTCTGGTGTTTTTTCAGTTCTATTTCACTCTGGTATTCCTTGTCGCAGCCTTCGTGGTCGCACTTGAAGAGCTCCCCGGTGTGGGTGCGCAGGTGTCCTTTCAGGTCTTTTTCATACTGGTATTCCTTGTCGCAGCCTTCGTGGTCGCACTTGAAGAGCTCCCCGGTGTGGGTGCGCAGGTGTCCTTTCAGGCCAGGTTTACTTCGGAATTGCTTGTTGCAGCCTTCGTGGCCGCATTTGTAACGATTTCGGGAGCCTGAGGTTGCAGGTGGGGATTTTTCTAGCGTTTGGGTCGTACTATCTGCTGCAGATAAAACGGTATCAAATCTGGCAGGGTGCATGTTGTTGAGTGGGTGTGGGTTAGATTTCTGTCCTTCTGTTTGTGGCTCGGCATTTACGCTACAAGCGAAAGAGCCATCCGGGTCAGGACGGCAGTGGGTCATTAAAAGTAAAGGTTGCTCTTGCGAATTGAGGTCATCCGGCGGGTTGACTCTAGGTCGTAGTTCACAAAGACCATTACAGGTCGGACAGCGGACAGTTTCACATCTGCTATGCCAGGGTTCATGGGGTTCATCCCCCTCGCCGTCATTTGTGCCATCTCTGACCCAGGTAGCGGCGGACTGATAATAAAATCTGCTGGGGTACTTCTGGCTGGTTAAGCCGCTACCTGTCACACCGGAAGTTACGCATGTCGTGTTTGAGTCTCCTCCTCCTGCCGGTAGTGTGATGATTTGCAATTCATGATTGGCATGAATCTCCTGTTGATCCAGTTGAGTGAACATTGGGGCTTCCAGGTTCCAGTAAGTTGTGGACAACCAGCCTACGACAATGGTTGCCACCACAGGTATCCATGAAAAGGGTTGGGGTTGATATGAGTCTTCCTGAAATGCCAGAAGCAGTTTGTAGCCTATGACTTCATTGGAGACATAGAGCAGCTCCCATGAAACCGACTTAACAACCTTTTTCGGCCTCTCCCAGTACCCCCTCGGACTATAGGGCTTATCATCAGGTGGCGTGTCTGGGACTGAATAGCTGTTTGTGCTGATAATTTCTGTCGGCTTGCTTTGCAACGACCCCATATCAATCATCTGCATTGCAGGCAGTGTATTCAGCTCAGGCTTTATAGAAAAGTTCTGGCTTGGTGAATCCGCATTCTGTTCAAGCTCAAGCTCAACGATCAAACTGTAAGTCTGCGAATCAGCCAGACAGACGAAAGATACGAAGAGCAGTACGTGGAAAAGTAGACTTTTAATGGCTCTATCCTCTGCTTTTCTGGATATGACAGGTGATAAGGATAGACAAATTGGAGTGTGAAGGATTTCTCAGGTGTTATACCCAAGTGAATTCAAGATGCAGGATTTAGCCTCTGAAAATTATCGTTAATTCTGCTGACTAACGAAGCACCAATTTCAGGTAACGTAACGTCCAGAAAATGATTAATCTTTTCTCGAAATTCTTTAGCCTTGGCAAAGTATTCATTATTCCGAGCATATTCATTCATCACCTTCCATAATCGCTCAATCGGGTTCAGATTTGGGCTGTAAGGTGGTAGGTAATGTAGTTTTATCCCCCAATTTTTCCGCCTCCTCTACCACCTCTTTTGAACGATGATAACCAGCACCGTCAAGCACTATATGGATGACTGTCATGGATGCGTAGGATGCCCGAACTGTTCTGAAAAACTTGATAATCGCTTCGCCGTTGACGGTCTTGAACTGATCGAAAACAGCGGCAGATAGATTGTTCAGTTCAATGGCGCCAACAATGTTTAATCGGGTACGGCTCCCCGTCGTGTTGATGATCTTATCAACCCCTTTGCGAATCCATCCTGAAGTGATTTTGGTGGCCTGTGTTGGATGAACTGCATCCATGAACAGCAACACTTCATCCTCTGGTAATGAGGCCTTCAGGGCATCATAGTGTTTGACAAATTCAGCTTGTTTGTCAGCATCAGCCTTGTGCGGAACGCCTTTTGGTTTTTTATAGGTAAAGCCTTTCTGATGCAGCCACTTGTTCAGACCTGATACGGTGTATTTGATGTCCCAGCGATCAGAAATGTAGGCGACGATCTGATGCGTATGAGCATAGGTGTGTTCAGAAATATGCTCGATTAGCTGCCGGGTTTGTTCATCATTCAAATAGCTTTCGCTACCACCGTTGTCAGGCTTGAGTTTTTCCTTTTTCAGATAGTCATCAAGGTGGCGACAAATAGTGAATTCACTTTTTCTCAAGGCTTGTGCGATAGAAGACGGAGTCCAACCTTCAGATCTGAGCAAAACTGCTTTTATACGGTCACACTCTCGGGCATCCTGCGACTTTTTATGGCGGGATTCCAGAGCTGCTTTTTGCTGATCAGTCAGGATGATTTTGGGCATGAGCGAAGAATGTTAAAAAAGTACTGAAAAATCAAGCATCTTCAATGGTCACGGGTATAACCGCCACTATTTACTCCAGACGCACCTCTCGTGTTATTGCAAAATAATCGGTCTGTTTAGAGCAAGCCTTTCGTGACACTGGCGCAGTTCTGCCATCGTTTTACGGGTTACGATGCCAGTCATCACCATACGCGATTTGCACAGGATACATTCCAGCGGATCAACTCCGAAGCTGCTCTTCATCAGCGCCGGGAAACGGATTGGGATCGCCTTTCTTTCTGGTTGATCCAGAAGGTCATATACCTTTGGCAGCAGCTTTGACCGAACCCGGGTGGCAAGGAAGCCGTAGTAACGAATCATTCGGAAGCCTTTGTCCGGAATGTGCTGTACCAGCCGCTTGATGAAGTCCTCAACGCCACTGGTGAACCGCAAATACTGTTTGGTGGCGTGATTCAGATAGCTGAAAATCACCTCCTTGCCGTCGTAATGCTTCAGTCGGCTCATGGAGAGGGCGGGACGCTTCAAATAGCGACCCAGATATTTGATGTTGCGGTGGTGATTTTTACTGGGCTTGGCAAAGTGGACGATCCACGATTTCTTATAGTGAGTATCGAGCCAGCGGTTAAAGGTCGTTTTGCTGGCACCGGCTTTTTTAAGGGATTTCGGTAATTCCAGCTCACCCCGGATGAATGCCTGTCGAAGCAGGTTGATGACTTCGTACCGCCACATGGGCATCAATACCTGCTTGCTGAAGAAGATTTCCTTCCATGTATTTTTGTCATCGGTTAACCCGCCACAGGTGATGGACAGATGGACGTGAACATTCCACTTCAGGTCACGCCCAAATGTGTGCAGTGCCGTGAAAATGCCGGGTAAAACCCTTTTCTTTCCGGAGAGCTTCATCATAACTTTCGCAGCCAGTGCGCTGGGCTTTCCCAATAAATGACGGTTATAACGGAACAGCTCCCAAAGCTCCGAAGGCATGGTGAAGGTGATGTGTTGCCATTGGGTATCCGGAAGAATGGCTTTCTGTTGCTCTATCCACTGGTCCGTGAGCTTCTTGCCGCAGGTAGGGCAAAACCGGCTCTTGCAACTGAAGCAGATTTTCTTCTGGTGAGTGCATTTCGGGTTAATGCACTGGAACACCGCATAGTCGCGAACGGGTCAGTCCGCAACTGTGCATTTTGATGACGTTATCGACGATGGCGGGGCGCATTCGATGTTTGTATTTCTGGTAAAAACGCCACCATGAAGCTTTTTTTTGGAACAGCTCCTTGAGGCGGGTTGGAAGTCTAATCGTTTTCTCCTTTCTGTATCACGACTGGCTGCAACCGATCGTCATTAATTCTTGCCATCGTTATCTTTTTCTCCATCAGTACGCTGTCGCTTGGCGGAGGGCTCCCCGGTGTGGGTGCGCCGGTGTCCTCTCAGGCCGTTTTCATCCTGGTATGCCTTGTCGCAGCCGTCGTGGTCGCACTTGAAGAGCTGCCCGGTGTGGGTGCGCTGGTGTCCTTTCAGGCCTTTTTCACTTTGGAATTGCCTGTTGCAGCCGTCGTGGTCGCACTTGAAAAACTCCCCGTTGTGGATGATGCTCTGGTGTTTTTTCAGGCCTCTTTCATCCTGGTATGCCTTGTCGCAGCCTTCGTGGTCGCACTTGAAGAGCTCCCCGGTGTGGATGCGCTGGTGTTTTTTCAGGTCTTTTTCATACTGGTATACCTTGTTGCAGCCTTCGTGGTCGCACTTGAAGAGCTCCCCGGTGTGGGTGCGCAGGTGTCCTTCCAGGCCAAGTTTACTTCGGAATTGCTTGTCGCAGCCTTCGTGGCCGCATTTGTAACGATTTCGGGAGCCTGAGGTTGCAGGTGGGGATTTTTCTAGCGTTTGGGTCGTACTATCTGCTGCAGATAAAACGGTATCAAATCTGGCAGGGTGCATGTTGTTGAGTGGGTGTGGGTTAGATTTCTGTCCTTCTGTTTGTGGCTCGGCATTTACGCTACAAGCGAAAGAGCCATCCGGGTCAGGACGGCAGTGGGTCATTAAAAGTAAAGGTTGCTCTTGCGAATTGAGGTCATCCGGCGGGTTGACTCTAGGTCGTAGTTCACAAAGACCATTACAGGTCGGACAGCGGACAGTTTCACATCTGCTATGCCAGGGTTCATGGGGTTCATCCCCCTCGCCGTCATTTGTGCCATCTCTGACCCAGGTAGCGGCGGACTGATAATAAAATCCGCTGGGGTACTTCCGGCTGGTTAAGCCGCTACCTGTCACACCGGAAGTTACGCATGTCGTGTTTGAGTCTCCTCCTCCTGCCGGTAGTGTGATGATTTGCAATTCATGATTGGCATGAATCTCCTGTTGATCCAGTTGAGTGAACATTGGGGCTTCCAGGTTCCAGTAAGTTGTGGACAACCAGCCTACGACAATGGTTGCCACCACAGGTATCCATGAAAAGGGTTGGGGTTGATATGAGTCTTCCTGAAATGCCAGAAGTAGTTTGTAGCCTATGACTTCATTGGAGACATAGAGCAGCTCCCATGAAACCGACTTAACAACCTTTTTCGGCCTCTCCCAGTACCCCCTCGGACTATAGGGCTTATCATCAGGTGGCGTGTCTGGGACTGAATAGCTGTTTGTGCTGATAATTTCTGTCGGCTTGCTTTGCAACGACCCCATATCAATCATCTGCATTGCAGGCAGTGTATTCAGCTCAGGCTTTATAGAAAAGTTCTGGCTTGGTGAATCCGCATTCTGTTCAAGCTCAAGCTCAACGATCAAACTGTAAGTCTGCGAATCAGCCAGACAGACGAAAGATACGAAGAGCAGTACGTGGAAAAGTAGACTTTTAATGGCTCTATCCTCTGCTTTTCTGGATATGACAGGTGATAAGGATAGACAAATTGGAGTGTGAAGGATTTCTCAGGTGTTATACCCAAGTGAATTCAAGATGCAGGATTTAGCCTCTGAAAATTATCGTTAATTCTGCTGACTAACGAAGCACCAATTTCAGGTAAACGTAACGTCCAGAAAATGATTAATCTTTTCTCGAAATTCTTTAGCCTTGGCAAAGTATTCATTATTCCGAGCATATTCATTCATCACCTTCCATAATCGCTCAATCGGGTTCAGATTTGGGCTGTAAGGTGGTAGGTAATGTAGTTTTATCCCCAATTTTTCCGCCTCCTCTACCACCTCTTTTGAACGATGATAACCAGCACCGTCAAGCACCATATGGATGACTGTCATGGATGCGTAGGATGCCCGAACTGTTCTGAAAAACTTGATAATCGCTTCGCCGTTGACGGTCTTGAAACTGATCGAAAACAGCGGCAGATAGATTGTTCAGTTCAATGGCGCCAACAATGTTTAATCGGGTACGGCTCCCCGTCGTGTTGATGATCTTATCAACCCCTTTGCGAATCCATCCTGAAGTGATTTTGGTGGCCTGTGTTGGATGAACTGCATCCATGAACAGCAACACTTCATCCTCTGGTAATGAGGCCTTCAGGGCATCATAGTGTTTGACAAATTCAGCTTGTTTGTCCGCATCAGCCTTGTGCGGAACGCCTTTTGGTTTTTTATAGGTAAAGCCTTTCTGATGCAGCCACTTGTTCAGACCTGATACGGTGTATTTGATGTCCCAGCGATCAGAAATGTAGGCGACGATCTGATGCGTATGAGCATAGGTGTGTTCAGAAATATGCTCGATTAGCTGCCGGGTTTGTTCATCATTCAAATAGCTTTCGCTACCACCGTTGTCAGGCTTGAGTTTTTCCTTTTTCAGATAGTCATCAAGGTGGCGACAAATAGTGAATTCACTTTTTCTCAAGGCTTGTGCGATAGAAGACGGAGTCCAACCTTCAGATCTGAGCAAAACTGCTTTTATACGGTCACACTCTCGGGCATCCTGCGACTTTTTATGGCGGGATTCCAGAGCTGCTTTTTGCTGATCAGTCAGGATGATTTTGGGCATGAGCGAAGAATGTTAAAAAAGTACTGAAAAATCAAGCATCTTCAATGGTCACGGGTATAACCGCCACTATTTACTCCAGACGCACCTCTCCTGTTATTGCAAAATAATCGGTCTGTTTAGAGCAAGCCTTTCGTGACACTGGCGCAGTTCTGCCATCGTTTTACGGGTTACGATGCCAGTCATCACCATACGCGATTTGCACAGGATACATTCCAGCGGATCAACTCCGAAGCTGCTCTTCATCAGCGCCGGGAAACGGATTGGGATCGCCTTTCTTTCTGGTTGATCCAGAAGGTCATATACCTTTGGCAGCAGCTTTGACCGAACCCGGGTGGCAAGGAAGTCGTAGTAACGAATCATTCGGAAGCCTTTGTCCGGAATGTGCTGTACCAGCCGCTTGATGAAGTCCTCAACGCCACTGGTGAATCGCAAATACTGTTTGGTGGCGTGATTCAGATAGCTGAAAATCACCTCCTTGCCGTCGTAATGCTTCAGTCGGCTCATGGAGAGGGCGGGACGCTTCAAATAGCGACCCAGATATTTGATGTTGCGGTGGTGATTTTTACTGGGCTTGGCAAAGTGGACGATCCACGATTTCTTATAGTGAGTATCGAGCTAGCGGTTAAAGGTCGTTTTGCTGGCACCGGCTTTTTTAAGGGATTTCGGTAATTCCAGCTCACCCCGGATGAATGCCTGTCGAAGCAGATTGATGACTTCGTACCGCCACATGGGCATCAATACCTGCTTGCTGAAGAAGATTTCCTTCCATGTATTTTTGTCATCGGTTAACCCGCCACAGGTGATGGACAGATGGACGTGAACATTCCACTTCAGGTCACGCCCAAATGTGTGCAGTGCCGTGAAAATGCCGGGTAAAACCCTTTTTATTTCCGGAGAGCTTCATCATAACTTTCGCAGCCAGTGCGCTGGGCTTTCCCAATAAATGACGGTTATAACGGAACAGCTCCCAAAGCTCCGAAGGCATGGTGAAGGTGATGTGTTGCCATTGGGTATCCGGAAGAATGGCTTTCTGTTGCTCTATCCACTGGTCCGTGAGCTTCTTGCCGCAGGTAGGGCAAAACCGGCTCTTGCAACTGAAGCAGATTTTCTTCTGGTGAGTGCATTTCGGGTTAATGCACTGGAACACCGCATAGTCGCGAACGGTCAGTCCGCAACTGTGCATTTTGATGACGTTATCGACGATGGCGGGGCACATGCGATGTTTGTATTTCTGGTAAAAACGCCACCATGAAGCTTTTTTTTGGAACAGCTCCTTGAGGCGGGTTGGAAGTCTAATCGTTTTCTCCTTTCTGTATCACGACTGGCTGCAACCGATCGTCATTAATTCTTGCCATCGTTATCTTTTTCTCCATCGTTATCTTTTTCTCAATCAGTACGCTGTCGCTTGGCGGAGGGCTCCCCGGTGTGGGTGCGCCGGTGTCCTTTCAGGTCTCTTTCATACTGGTATGCCTTGTCGCAGCCTTCGTGGTCGCACTTGAAGAGCTCCCCGGTGTGGATGCGCTGGTGTCCTATCAGGCCATTTTTACTTCGGAATTCCTTGTCGCAGTCTTCGTAGTCGCACTTGAAGAGCTCCCCGGTGTGGGTGCGCTGGTGTTCTTTCAGGTCTTTTTCATCCTGGTATGCCTTGTAGCAGTCTTCGTGGTCGCACTCGAAGAGATCCCCGGTGTGGATGCGCTGGTGTGCTTTCAGGCCTTTTTTATACTGGTATACCTTGTCGCAGCCTTCGTGGTCGCACTCGAAGAGATCCCCGGTGTGGATGCGCTGGTGTCCTTTCAGGCCATTTATACTTTGGAATTGTTTGTTGCAGCCTTCGTGGCCGCATTTGTAACGATTTCGGGAGCCTGAGGTTGCAGGTGGGGATTTTTCTAGCGTTTGGGTCGTACTATCTGCTGCAGATAAAACGGTATCAAATCTGGCAGGGTGCATGTTGTTGAGTGGGTGTGGGTTAGATTTCTGTCCTTCTGTTTGTGGCTCGGCATTTACGCTACAAGCGAAAGAGCCATCCGGGTCAGGACGGCAGTGGGTCATTAAAAGTAAAGGTTGCTCTTGCGAATTGAGGTCATCCGGCGGGTTGACTCTAGGTCGTAGTTCACAAAGACCATTACAGGTCGGACAGCGGACAGTTTCACATCTGCTATGCCAGGGTTCATGGGGTTCATCCCCCTCGCCGTCATTTGTGCCATCTCTGACCCAGGTAGCGGCGGACTGATAATAAAATCTGCTGGGGTACTTCTGGCTGGTTAAGCCGCTACCTGTCACACCGGAAGTTACGCATGTCGTGTTTGAGTCTCCTCCTCCTGCCGGTAGTGTGATGATTTGCAATTCATGATTGGCATGAATCTCCTGTTGATCCAGTTGAGTGAACATTGGGGCTTCCAGGTTCCAGTAAGTTGTGGACAACCAGCCTACGACAATGGTTGCCACCACAGGTATCCATGAAAAGGGTTGGGGTTGATATGAGTCTTCCTGAAATGCCAGAAGCAGTTTGTAGCCTATGACTTCATTGGAGACATAGAGCAGCTCCCATGAAACCGACTTAACAACCTTTTTCGGCCTCTCCCAGTACCCCCTCGGACTATAGGGCTTATCATCAGGTGGCGTGTCTGGGACTGAATAGCTGTTTGTGCTGATAATTTCTGTCGGCTTGCTTTGCAACGACCCCATATCAATCATCTGCATTGCAGGCAGTGTATTCAGCTCAGGCTTTATAGAAAAGTTCTGGCTTGGTGAATCCGCATTCTGTTCAAGCTCAAGCTCAACGATCAAACTGTAAGTCTGCGAATCAGCCAGACAGACGAAAGATACGAAGAGCAGTACGTGGAAAAGTAGACTTTTAATGGCTCTATCCTCTGCTTTTCTGGATATGACAGGTGATAAGGATAGACAAATTGGAGTGTGAAGGATTTCTCAGGTGTTAGAGTGCTGTACAGGGCAAAAAGTCGCCGCAAAGCGGCCTCCTTGTGAAAGGCGTTTTGCAGGAGCACCGGGTGAAAGGAATGAGGCCTGCTTTACAGGCCCCCTTCAGAAGTAAATTATTTGCTCTTGAACTTCTTGATAACCGGCTTCACTTTTGATGAGCAGGCGTTGGTCTGATGGATAGCTGCCAGAAGAACCGGGTCAATCGCTTCAGGTATAACACCGCGAGGCTGATAGGTTTCTTTTGGCATGCGCACCGTTCGATGGTCGTCTGTTACAAATATCATTATTTTATCCCTCCCCTGTCCTGCTATAGAGTTTTAGCAGTAGACAAGATAGTAATTAATACGTACTAACCGCTAAAAAGCTTTACAGTTGATTTAAGTCAATTTTTGTCGCTAAAAACGAGTTGCGCAGAGCGGTTTAATCTATTTGACGGGTTGTTTTGTTGTCCGCTGTCAAGGTTTGTGTCGCTACTGTTTTTATTTGAACTTCTGGAGTTGTTTTAATCCTGAGAGCGATTTTCCTGTGAGCACGCTTTTCAGCAACGTTCCCGAATATAAACAATTAACGTCGTTTATTCAGGTGTTATTTTTAAACGGTCGTATGAATTGTGGCTTTTATGCCTGCTGCTTCAGCTCATCATTTCATAGAGATTCATGCTATGACTCGGGGTGAGTCAGTATGTTTTATAATTTGCGTTGCTTGACGTATTTTACCATGCGCTCATCATTTCGATGTCAGTGACATGCCAATGGTTCAGGAGAACGTCGATGCTGACCATTTACAGTGAACAGCAAAAGCTGCACAACCCGGCCAGGGAATTTCTTGGGGGCGATCTGGTACCTTATCTGGAATCTCCCAAGCGAATGGACTATGTGCTGGAAGCGCTTCAGCGCAACAACACGGGAAGAATTGAACGACCGGAAGGCTTTTCAACCGAACCCATAGCCAGAGTGCATCGACCGGATTACATTGCGTTTCTGGAAACGGCCTGGGAACGCTGGCATCAGACTTACCCTGAAGCGGATCAGGCTTCACCTTACTGCTTTCCCCATCGGGGACTCAGACATGTGATTCCGGAACAGATTGAGGGTGCTCTGGGGTATTATTCGATGGATTTGACGGCTCCGGTGGTAGAAGGTACCTGGAAGGCGATCAGGGCTTCGGTGGACTGTGCTCTGACTGCCGCAAAGCGAGTGCGGGAAGGAGAACCCGTTGCTTTCGCGCTCTGTCGTCCTCCCGGTCACCATGCTTCTGTTGACCTGATGGCGGGCTATTGCTTTTTCAACAATGCAGCTGTTGCTGCTCAGGCTTTGCTGGATAAGGGCGCTGATAAGGTAGCCATACTGGATGTTGATTATCACCATGGTCATGGTACCCAGTCGATCTTTTATTCGCGCAACGATGTCCTTTTTGCCTCCCTTCATGCCGATCCACGGCAGGACTACCCTCACTATCTTGGTCATGAAGATGAAACCGGCGAGGGTGACGGGCAGGGATTCAATCTTAACCTGCCGTTAGCATTGCATGTGACGGGCTGGGCGGAATATCGCAGGGCGCTGGAAGTGGCTCTGGGTCGAATTGACGAGTTCCAGCCGGATTACCTGGTGGTGTCGCTGGGAATGGATACTTATGAACGTGACCCGATCTCTTTCTTTTCTATCAAAACCCCTGATTTTGTGGAGCTGGGTCATTGTCTGGCAGCTCTGAAGACGCCTACTTTATTTGTGTTTGAAGGCGGGTACGAGCTGGAAGCTCTGGGAAATAACACGGTGTCTGTGCTGGAAGGATTCTCTTCTTTCTGACTTTTTCCGGTAGGTCAGTGGTAAGTCCGACAGACTCCTGTAACTGCCTTCACGGAGTTCGGGTATCTGTTCTCACTTACCACTTTTGTCTATACAGAAAAGCCCTGCAACTGTCGATAGAAAACCATGCAATTCTCCTAATTCACTGGAACACGCTATGAAACAGGATATACCACCGAAAGACAGGGCTGAGTGGACTGAGTTGGTCAGCGGTCAGCACAAAATGGAAAAATTTGTTCTTCAGTTACAGGTCGATAAGGTCAACAAAGGGGTAAAGTCTGGTGATATGACAGTGGAAGAAGCTGTCGATTATTTGTACGAGTATTTTGCCAAATACCCCAAAGGTTTTACCAATGATCTGAGAGCGGTGTTCAAAACATGGTGAGCAGTTTTTTTCCGCCTTACCTGAAACCTTATTCCAAACCTTATTCCAAGCGTTTTTACAAGTGTTTTTAGAAACAATGGATCAAGCCAGACGGAACTGAAGAATAAAAGGATTTATCATGAAAAAGTTACAAAGTGTCAATGAGGTCATACAGTTGATAGAGGCGGGCAAAGTGCTCTCTCTGGCTGGTGACGAGCGAGTGCTGTCACAGCTTCCCAAGGGGAACTGGGTTGCTGGAACGACGCCTTATTTTATGGGACGCAGTCAAGGCGAGTTCTCTCAGGAAAAAGTCTATGTTGATGAAATTGCCGAAGGTCTGACGCAACACAAGATCATGACCTACGATAAGCAAACGCTACCCTCCTTTACCGGGGATCGTTTTGATAATGGTTACTCCATACTGGTGATACCGGCTTTCTCACAGGTGCATTCCGATTTTGCCCTGTACGCTGATGGCTACGATCACCTTTACGACAATCCTGTGCTGGGCTGGGTGTCCGGCATTGATCTTGATTCCGGTGATACGCCAAAAGTTTATGACGGTTCCACTGGCACTGAGCTGACCGATAAAGTGGTGGCACTGCATGTTGAGTTGCCTTCAAATAAAATGCCGCAGTTGGAAATCATCAACATTCACAAGCCTGACCCTGATAGTCCTGTGATCGAGTTTGACACCGATGCGTTTGAGGCCGGGGATTGCCTGATTGACGGGCAGAAGGTGAATTTTGCCGAATATGTCTCGGAACATGGCATTGATACGCAGGTGCCGCTGACCAGTGATTACTCTGGAGCCATCATCAATACCTGCATCAAGGAAGTGAATGCCGATGATGGAAAAGTGCACTTCTATGCACCGGTATTTAAGGGGCGTGAATATCGCTTTGCCCGTCCATTGGCGGATTACGCCGCAGAGTTTGCCAGCAGTTTGCCACAGAATAAGAGAGAGGCTCAGTTTTCCTGTAACTGTATTCTCAACTTCCTGTACGGTGAGCTGAAGGGTAAACAAGCGGGACTGCCAGGACCGATAACCTTTGGCGAGATTGGATACCGCTTGTTAAACCAGACCATGACGTATCTTGAAGTGGTTGATCTGGACGATTGATAGCTGGTGCGATACTGGTCAGGAAGGAGAGCTCAGGCTCTCCTTTCTTATTTCATGCTTCAGAATACCTAACGCAGCCAATCCAAACCGCTGGTTCTGCGTCAGAACTCCTCGCAATAGCCAGCTATTACTCGTCGTTCTTCCTTGCCCAGCGATTTGGATTGGCTTGCTCATGGTCATATTTAGAAAACGGAATTGGTATTACAGTGTTTCAACTGGCTGTCACATGCTATTTGGCATGCCTGAAAGAGTCAGAGGCAGACGTGTGGTACGTGAATAAAAAACAGCAGTCGCATGTCGAACAGCGGTCTCCCTCCAGCCGTTATGGCAACAATGAGGAAGAACGCATTGCGTGGTTATAGCCTCTGGCTGATAGCGATCCGGATTTTTTACACGCTGGCAGGCAGATAGGATCAGGAGGAGCCTTTGCCCCTCTTTTTTCATTCAGACATTTTCATTCAGACAATTTCTCTCAATCCAGTGCTCTTTTTCCCAGAAGCGAATACAGCACAGGCACAACAAAGAGAGTCAGCAGCGTTGATACCAGCAGTCCACCAATAATGCTGGCTCCCATCGGTGCCCACATCACCGAACCGGATAAGGTAAGAGGCAGCAGTCCGCCAATAGTGGTCAGCGTAGTCAGTAAAATGGGCAGCAGCCGCACCTGGCCGGCTTCAAGAATGGCTTCCCTGAGTTCCATACCGTTCTTGCGCAACTGATTACTGTAATCCACCAGTATGATTGAATTGTTGACGACAATACCGACCAGCGAGGTCAGGCCAATAAAGGCAGTAAAAGAGAAGGTAAAACCGGCAAACCACAGCGCCAGAATCATCCCTGTTACTGCAAAAGGAATCGCAGTGAAGATGACCAGCGGCTGACTGAATGAATTAAACTGCAACACGAGCACCGCAAAGATGCCCAGCAGGGCGATCAGGAGCACTTTGGTCATTCCGTCAAAGGACTCTTCCCGTTGTTCCTGCTCGCCACCCACCTGATAGGAAACACCTTTTGGCCATTCGTACTGATCCAGTTCTGCCCGGATCGCATTGGTGACGGTTTCAGCCTGATAGCCAGCTTTCAGGTCGGCGGTAATGCGTGCCATACGTTCCGTCAAATGATGCTGGAAGCGGGGCAGGGCGTCCTGCATTTCCAGTTTAACCAGCTGTTTAACCGGAACCAGTTGTCCGCTGGCAGACTTCACCATCATACGATCAAAGTCTTCTATTTGTGGATCGCGACCCGATGACTGTCCTTTCACGATGATCGGATAATCTTCGCCGGAATGGTCCCGGAACTGGCTGACCGGTACGCCCACCAGACTGGCGCGAATTACCTGATCAATCGAGCTGATGGCAACCCCGTACATGGCGGCTTTATCGCGATTAATGGTGATGTTCAGGTCAACCTTGGGGTTGTCGAGAGGGTTATCAACATTCACCGTTCCCGGAGTACGGGCAATAATCTGCTCAATATCCCTTGAAACGGTCAGAACCCGATTCAGGTCATCACCCATAATTCGAAACGCTATCGGGGCTTCGTATGGAGGGCCCTGCAACAACTCTTTCACGACCACTCTGGCCCCGACAATACGATTGAACTCTTCTCTGAGGGTTTCGACAAATGGCTCCACCTCGCTCAGCTGACCGGAGTTCAGGTTGATAACCAGCTGCGCGTAGTTGGGCACCTGACGTTTAGGGAAAATGTTGTAGTAAATTCGAGGGTTATCTTTACCGATATTGCTGACCACGGAGCGTACCAGCGGGAAGTCTTTAACAATATCCTCAACCTGTCGTACTGCATCATCTGTTTGCTGAAAACTGGAACCTTCGGGCAACTCGACATTGACCAGCAGCATGGGCTTTTCAGCTTTGGGGAACATGCTGACTCCCAGTGTCCCTGCCAGCATGATAGAACCTGCCAGAGTGGCAACAGCAATCATCAGAATCAGTACCGGGTAGCGAAGCGCACCACTGAGCATGGCTTTATAGGGACCATGGGTAAAAGCCTGCAAACCTCTTAACAGTAAAGGCGGTTTGCTGTCGTGACCTTTCAGCATCACACTGGCGAGTAACGGCGACAGGCTCAGGGCAATAATCAGTGAAGCCAACAGGGTAAGAATGACCGTGACCGGCATGGAACGCAGGAAAATACCGGCTCCGGTCTGTAGCAGCATGATGGGCAGGAAAGCCAGAATGGTGGTCAGGGTTCCACTGATAACTGCCCAGCCCACCTGACTGGCTCCTTTCGCTGCAGCTTCCATGCGCGGATAGCCTTTTCGCAGAAAGCGGTGAACGTTTTCTGTGACGACAATGGCATTGTCAACCAGCAACCCCAGTGCAATCACCAGTCCGGCAATAGACATCTGTTGCAGCCCATAGCCTGCGAGATCAACCCAGCCCAGACCAATAAATACGGACAGTGGAATAGCAAGAATAATCACAATGGCAGATCGGGCACCGAGAAACAGAATGATCAGCAACCCTACCAGCACCAGACCCTGAATCAGGCTGTTAAAAAACTGTGAAACCCGTTCGTGTACGGATTCGCTCTGGTCATGGGCGATACCGATGTTGATATCGGCGGGTAGCTCCTGCTCAAACTGATCCAGTGTTTCTTTGATGCCGTCCATTACGGTGAAAATGTTGCTGCCTTTACGCTGCACAACAGTGATAAAAATGGAACGGGTTCCCTGAAACCGTGCCTGATAGGTGGGCAGGGCATCCGCAAAAGCGATATCAGCAATATCTTTTACAAACACCACCCGTCCCGGAGTGGAGACGACGGCGGTGCGTTCAACCGCTTCAATATCCTTAAAATCGCCACTGGTTCTTACGGTAAAGCGGCGTGACCCCGCCAGTACATGACCACCGGGAAGGTTAACGCCGGATGCCTGAATGGCAGAAATCAGATCTTCAACACCGATACCCAGTTCCTGCATTCGGGCAAGGTCGGCCCGAACCTGCAGTTGTTGTTCCGGAAACGCTTCGGTCGTGGCCTTTTTAATGCCGGGGATGCGCTCAAGGCGTTTCTCGAGCTTTTCACCGGTCAGGCGCAGGGTGTTATAACTTTGCGATTCCGACATCAGCGCAATCTGGATGATGCTGACATCGATCGGGGAAATTCGATCAATGGCCAGTACCGGAATGTCGTCGGGTAACTGGTCGCGGATTTTGGAAATCTCTGCAACCACATCGTCGTATTGATCCTGAGGGTCGGTACCGTAGAGGAATTCAACCCGTATGACAGCAAGGCCGTCTTCGATATCGCTTTTCAGAACTCTGATGTCGTCTAACTCATTGATGGCTTCCTCGATAGGGTCAACAATCAGTTTCTCCATATCCAAAGGGTTGGTTCCGGGATAGACGACACGAACCATAGTTGCAGGAAATGTAAACTGTGGATCTTCTGAGCGGGGCATGGTCATCAGCGACACAATACCCAGTGTCACCAGCAGCAACATGACTACCAGAGTAAAGCGGCGGTTTTGAATGGCGATAGCCGGGAGTTTCATGGCGCTTACTCCTGAAGGTCGGCAGTCTGTTCAGAAACTGTGTCAGCCACGCTTTCAACGACTTTTTCAGCCAGGATGACGGTATCGCCATCCAGGAGAAAGCCGGCTCCGGAGCTAATGACCCGTTCACCTTCTGCCAGACCGGATTCGCTGGCTATGAAGCCCGACTCTATAAAATTGAGGTGGATGTTCCTCAGGGTGACCGACTGTTTGTCGGGGTTATAGACAAAAACGTCTGCACGGGTGCGACTGGCATTCACCACCGACTCAATGGGAATCAGTGCCAGCAGTTGCTGGCTGGAGGGAATAAGCGTCACTTTACCCACAAAGCCTGAACGTAATTTGCTGGTGGTTTCAGGGAAGGTGATTTCCACCTGAAAAGTGCCGGTTCGCTCATCGGCCAGGGCGGCCAGACGGGTAACCTGTCCGGTGAATGTCTGGTCAGGCCAGGCATCAAACTGAATCTGTGCCCTGTCGTTTTTTTTGACCCGTACAATCTCTTCATCGGTCAGACCGGTTTTTAACACCCAGCCCCTCGACGTATCGGCGACGACCAGTACTGGCTGGTTGGGTGTTACCAGTTCGTTTTCTTCCACATGACGTCTTAGCACCAGCCCCGGGGAAGGCGCATCAATGCGAGAATAGCGTTGATTAAACAAGGTGATTCGTAAACGGCTCTGGGCAACGGCCAGTTCGGTTTCTGCCGACTGCAGCTGATCCAGAGAGACCACATTATTCTTGTGCAGCTTACTGATTCGTTCCAGATTACGTTTTGCCAGATCCAGCCTTGCCTTTGCTTCGTCAACCTGTGCATTGATCTCTTCCATGGTCAGGCTTGCCAGTAATTGCCCTGCCAGCACCCGGTCACCTTCGTCAACCAATAGCTGTGCAACCGGCCCTGCTGTTTTAAACGACAGTGTTTGTTGAGACTTATAGGCAAGAATGCCACTGGTTCTGATAGGGCGGGAATGTTGCTGGTATTGAACGGTTTCAGTTGCGACGCTGACGGAGGGCTTTCCCTGTGCTGAACTGGCCACTGCGGGTAATGACAGTGTGAAATAAAATGTGCAGGAAAGGGTCAGGGCAACAAACCATGTGTAATGATGCAAAGCAGGCATGGAGGTCTGTCCGAATTTGTGTTTATTGTTGACTTAATGCTAAAAGAGTAATGTGTTCGATGTCAACAATGTTGACGATGAATACATTGATAAGCGATGCTTTAAACGGTTTGAGTGGTTATCAGGTCAATTATGTCTAGCTATCATCATGGAAATCTCCGTCAGGTGTTGCTGATGGAAGCCCGGCAACAGCTGCATAAATCGGGCGCTGAGAAACTGAGTCTGCGTGCTTTAGCCAGAGCGGTTGGCGTTTCCCAGACGGCGCCTTACCGACATTTTTCCGATAAGGAAACCTTACTGGTGTCTTTGATGACAGAGGGTTTTGCAGAACTGGATCAATGCGTTGCCAGTGCAGAGCAGTCATCGGAAAGTATTGATGATGAATTGGTGCATGCCGGGCTGGCTTTTGTGGCCTTTGCTTCAGCAAATCCTGAACTGTACAAACTGATGTTCGGGCCGCTGCTGGCAAAAAAAGAAGACTATCCGCAGTTAAAAGAAAAAGCACTGGGCAGTCTGGGGCGTCTACAGGGCATCATCAGTCGTAAACTGCAAAGCACTGATCAGGAGCTGATCTGGCAAACCACCATCAATGCAACAGCTCTGGTTCATGGTCATGCCAGCATGAGCATTGACGGTATGCCGGCCTGTAACCGCCAGACTGGAGAACCCATTGATCTGCACAAGGCATTGAAAGCCTTTGCCGATGGAATTAATGCCTGAACAAACCCCGGCACAACTCTGAAATCCTCGACTTTGGTATTGTCCAGCCTTGCCGATAGCTGAAACTAGCACGTAGTTTCAATCACCGCTTTCTCTGGATTTTTTCAATGGTTAAAGGACTGACCACATCAATACTGACTATGTCAGTCACCATTATTATCCTGTTTAGCCTGCAAGGCTGTTCTCAGGTTGAACCTGCAGCTTATGAAGAGGGTGAAAAGTGGCCGGGAGGAAAGACATCGGTGACTGTTTCCGGTAAAAGCTCGTTTACCCGTGCTTCAGCCAATATGGCAGCGAATCGCAGACTGGATTTCAGTGTGGGGGACAGTTTCTTTAAAAGTGACTGGGTACCGGCTCCGCAGCCGGATTCTGTTCGCGACGGACTTGGACCTTTATTTAATACCCGCTCCTGTGAAGGTTGCCATATTCTTGATGGGCGAGGGCATGCACCAGAGGATGGAGAGCTGAATGAAGGTGGTCTGCTCATAAGAATCAGCGTGCCGGCGGAAACCCTGAAAGAAAAAGATCAACTGACCCGCAGTGGCGTGATTCCTCATCCGATCTATGGTGACCAGATTCAGGACTTTTCATTGAACAGCGTAAAACACGAAGCCAAAGTAAGGGTTCGTTATGAATATTCGAATATTCGTTTTCCAGATGGTGATAGCGTTCAGATTCGTAAACCAGTCATTCAGCTCGAAGATTTGAATTATGGCCCGCTGCCTGACAATGTGATGATTTCTCCCCGTATTGCGTCGCCCATGATTGGTCTCGGTCTTTTGGAAGCCATATCCGACTCCCAGATTCTGGCTAATGAAGATCCTGAAGATCGGGATGGCGATGGTATATCCGGTCGTGGTAATCGTGTCTGGGATATTAAAAATAAAAAGACGGTACTGGGGCGGTTTGGCTGGAAAGCCGGACAGCCGAACATGACACAGCAAAGTGCCGGTGCTTTTAATGGTGATATGGGCATTACCTCCAGCCTGTTTCCGGATGATAACTGTATGGAAAGTCAGACCGCCTGTAAGGAAGCTGCGCCGCAGGATCATTTGGATATTTCCGATTCCACCCTTGAAAAAGTGGTGTTCTATAGTCGTAATCTGGCTGTTCCCATGAGGCTGGATTCCAAGGAACCACAGGTACTGCTGGGAAAAGCACTGTTTGGCAAAGCAAACTGCAGCGGATGCCATATTCCAAATTACACGACATTAAAAGTTAAAAACTACCCGGAACAGTCACAGCAGAATATCTGGCCTTATACCGATTTATTGCTGCACGATATGGGTGAAGAGCTGTCAGACAACCGCCCCGAGTTTCTGGCATCTGGCAGAGAGTGGCGAACCCCGCCTTTATGGGGCATTGGGAAAACGAAAATGGTCAACCCCAAAGCCACCTTCCTCCATGACGGGCGGGCTCGCACGATTATGGAAGCGATTCTCTGGCATGGAGGCGAGGCCGAAGCGTCAAAGCAGGCGGTGATGGAAATGAGCAAAGATCAGCGTACGGCTCTGGTGAGATTCGTGAATTCATTATAATAAGCACCCATAAGTTCTTATTACGATTTGCTTAAATAATATTTATTTTCCTTATTAGCGATTTAGACCCATACTCTCGCCTTTTGATGCCTTATTGAGAATTTGGAAAGTTATGGGTTACCTCCCTGAACGCTTTCCGGCGCTGCGCGGAAGAACCCGCTGGTTAGCCCGAAGCCTGTTTGTCCTGATGTGTTTGATATGCCTGCTAACCGGTGTTTCATCTCCAGTGGCTCTGATGTTGGGTATTCTTCTGGCACTGTTGCTGGGTAATCCATTTTTACAACTGACTCAGGCTGCGACGGGTATTCTCCTCAAACTCTCTGTGGTGGGGCTCGGTTTCGGTATGAGCATTCATCAGGCTGTGGCTGCCAGTCAGGATGGTTTTTTATTGACCGTCATTTCAATTGCCTCGACGCTTGGGTTAGGCGCTTTACTGGCGCTAAGAATGGGGATTAACCGGCATGCGGGTCAGTTGATTGCCAGTGGTACTGCTATTTGTGGTGGCAGTGCCATTGCGGCGGTGGCACCGGTGATCAAAGCCAGTCATCGTGATATGTCAGTGGCTTTGGGCGTGGTGTTTATCCTCAATTCAATAGCTTTGTTGGTGTTTCCCGTGGTGGGGAACTGGTTGTTGATGACCCAGGAACAGTTCGGACTCTGGGCAGCCATTGCCATTCACGATACCAGTTCGGTGGTGGGTGCCAGTGTCAGCTATGGAGAAGAAGCGCTGGCGATTGCAACAACGGTCAAACTTGGACGGGCGCTGTGGATTATTCCCCTGTCTCTGCTTCTGGCGGTGGTGTCCGGTGGTAGTCTGAGGCGCATCAGTATTCCCTGGTTTATCGGCCTGTTTATTGTTGCCATGCTGATCAACAGCTTTGTTCCGGCCGTTCAGGGGATTAGTGCCGATATCGTTGAGTGGTCGAAAAGAGGGTTGGTGCTGACACTGTTTCTGATTGGTTCCACCATGACCCGCGACCTGTTAACAAGCGTTGGCCTTAGACCCATGCTTTACGGTTTTTCTCTTTGGATGGTTATTGCGCTGGTATCGCTGGGTTTGATTCTGTCTAATTTCTGAAACGGATTCAGGCTCTATACATCAAGATTGTTTTAAGAATAAGCAGCCTGCATCCCTGCATCAGAGGAGAGGGTACTGAACTGCCTTCTCGTCCCTTCCTGTTTAAGTTAGACTCTCGTACACGTATGGTGATCAGACTCTCGGAAAGCCTGACACCATACGGCTGTCTGGTCGGTCATCGCACATTGTGCGAGTTACTATCACAGTCATAAAAAGCCCTTTAAAGGGTAAAACAATAAAAATGTGGGGGACCTATGCGCAAACTACTTCTTTCTCTGGCGGTTTTGATTCTGCCGGTACTGTCGGTTTCGGTCAGTGCCGATAATTATTCCATTGGCACCGGCGGGCAGAGTGGAATTTATTATCCCTTTGGGGGCGCCCTGGCCAAAGTCTGGTCAGACCAGATTGATGGCGTGAATGTTAAGGCTGAAGTCACAGCGGCATCGGTTGAAAACACCATCAAAGTGGTGCGCGGTGACATGATTGCCGGTCTGGCGATGGGTAATGTGGTGCTGGATGCCTACAAGGGCGAAGGCAAATTCCCGGCTAAAATGCCGGTGAATGTTCTGTTTGCCCTTTATCCTAATCTGGTTCATGCCGTTACAACGGCGAAGTCTGATATCAAATCTTTGGCGGATCTCAACGGTCAGCGAGTGTCTCTGGGCGCACCTGGCTCCGGTACTGCGGTGACTTCAGCAGCTCTGCTGGAGTCTCTGGGCGTAGACGTTAATGCTGTGTACCTGAACTTTTCCGAAACCACGAATGCGCTTGCCAATGGTCAGATCGATGCCGGATTCATAGTGGGTGGGCAGGGTGTGGGTGCCGTGACTCAGCTGGCATTAACCCATGATATCCGTATTCTGGATGTTTCTGCGCAGCAGCAGGCTACTTTCAAGTCAAAGTATCCGGCTTACAGCAGCTACACCATTCCGGAAGGCATTTATAACAAGGTGGGATCTGTGGATACCCTGAGTGTCTGGAATGTCATTGTTGTGAAAGCTGACCTTTCCGAAGATATGGCTTACGAACTGACCCGCACAGCCTTTGAAAACATTGATCAGGTGCGCAAGGTGGTTAAGGCAGCCGATGCTACCACGCTGGCCAATGCAGACAGTTTGAACGGTGTGCCACTGCACCCCGGTGCTCTTAAATACCTGAAAACAGTGCAATAACAAGGCGCAGAAAGCTCGACAGAAGACTCGTGGAAGGAGGATGTTATGACGAAGTCGATTATTAAACGGTCAGGCTATCTGGTGCTGGTTCTGGCGGTTTTGCTGTCGGGCTTTCAGATATGGCAGGGTATTACATCCACCCTATCAGCCACGTATTTTCGTCCTGCTCATCTGAGCTGGGTGATGGTTCTCATTTTTCTGCACATTCCTTTTATCAGGAATGAACAACACCGGTTGTATGTTCCCGGGCGTATAATGGATCTGGGGTTAGCGATTGCCGCAGTCGTGTCGGGTTATTTTATAGTCAGCTTTGATTACAACGATATTAACTATCTGTTGTATGGGCTGGGGACTCCTGATCTTATTGCCGGTGTCGTTTGTCTAGCTCTGTTACTGGAAGCCTGTCGTCGTACGGTTGGCTGGGTCATGGTGATCATTGCCGGTGTGTTTCTGGCTTACAGTGCGTTTGGTAATTTTCTGCCGGGTACTCTGGCCACCAAGGCTTACAGCTTGCAGGAGCTGATACAGTTTCAGGTGTATTCCAGTAATGGTGTATTTGGTTCTGCCCTGGGAATAGCAGCGACTACCGTTTTTATTTTTGTACTGTTTGGCGCTTTTCTCGAAGTGACAGGAGCCGGTAAGTTCTTTATCGATCTGGCCTTTGCCATTGCAGGCAAGTATCGCGGGGGGCCGGCAAAAGCGGCTGTGATTGCCTCTGCCGGACTGGGTTCGATTTCCGGCTCAGCCATTGCCAATACGGTGACCACCGGTTCGATCACCATTCCCATGATGAAAAAGCTGGGCTACAAGCCGGAGCAGGCGGCAGGCATTGAAGCAGCCGCTTCCACTGGCGGGCAGATCATGCCACCGATTATGGGTGCCGGTGCTTTTGTTATGGCGCAGTTCACCGGTGTGCCCTATAGCGACATTATGATTGCTTCCATTGCGCCTGCGTGCCTGTACTTTTTCTGCACCCTGTTATACGTGCATATCATGGCGTGCAAACTGGGGCTCAGTTCAGCAGAAAGAACCGAAGCGGTCTGGGACGTTATGAAACACGGGGCACACTTCCTGTTACCCCTGTTATTAATCACGGTTCTATTACTGATGGCCTTTTCACCTCTGCTGGTGGGCGTGATGGGCTGTGGTGCGATTTTGGTGACGGCTGCTTTACGAAACCATAGTCGTATAGGTTTGCAGAAGATTATTCAGGGCATGAAAAACGGTGCCTTGCTGGCATTACCCATATCAGCAGCCTGTGGTGCCGCAGGCATTATTGTGGGCGTGGTTGGTCAAACCGGTATTGGTTTGCAGTTTACCCAGTTTGTGATGACGTTGTCCGGCGGTTTCATGTTTACCGCCCTGCTGTTAATCAGTCTGGTGGCACTGGTGCTGGGTATGGGGCTGCCGGTAACGGCGGCTTATATCGTTCTGGCGGTGATGGCTGTACCGTTGCTGGGTGATTTTGGCCTGCCGGTATTAACGGCGCACTTGTTGGTGTTCTGGTTATCCCAGACTTCCAATGTGACCCCTCCTATTGCTTTGGCGGCGTTTGCCGGTGCCGGTGTGGCAGATGCCAACCCGATCAAGGCATCGATTGAAGCCTTTAAGCTGGCAGCCGGTCTGTTTGTGATTCCGATTATGATGGCTTATTCCGGTCTTATTAATACGGACGGCAATGCTTTTGGTTTTGTGGTGGGTGTTATTCAGACACTGGCGGTCATTATCGCCATGGCAATGGCCGTTGAAGGGTATTTATTGAGGCCGTTAACTCTGGTTGAGCGAATACTCTGCGCTATCAGCCTGCCGTTATTGTTGTTTAATCCGGCAGGCTTTGGGCTTTTGGGACTGTTGATGACCGTTGCCGTGGTTATCCTGCAGTGGCATCGTCGGGCTGCGTTTCCGGCAAAGGAAGTCTGACCTTTAATAGCTATTTATTCTGGCTATGGAGCCTTTATTGAAGCCTTCATAGGCAGTGACTTCAAGGTCTGAGTCTGCGGGCAATGATTGATACATCTCGGCAGCCATATGCTGTGCCAGCAGCTCGACCGTGGAGTCAGTGTCGATCAGGTAGCAGAGCTCACTGGCGAGGGTTAGCTCGAAATACCCCTGATCCGCGGTATAGCCAAAACGGTTATACTGACGTCCGTTTTCTTCAAAACAGTCAAGCCGGTCTTCTCTGGTAGCAATGTATATATCGCTCCACTTCTCTGCCCAGTCTTTTTCAAGCTGGGGGCTGTCTTCCCCATTCACCTGAACGTTGATGGCCGAACGATGACCATGGGCAATTCGCTGGCAGTCACCAAGGTGTTTTTTCAGACCGTGACTGTAATGGTAATAAGCGCCTTTAATGAACTCGTTGTAAAGTTTCAGCTTGACGTCTTTCACATTGTCGGGCAGTTCGGACATCAATGCCTTCTCAAGAATGGGTGTTAACGTTTCTGTGGCAATTTCCTCTGCATCAACCAGTAACATAGCCTGTGCGGGCGCTTTGCAGTTAATGGTTCCGGTGACTGGCGAGTCGAGCGTCACATCCAGACGATCCTTTTCAGCCTCAACTTTAATGGATGGGTGGGCAACCGGAACCAGCAAACGGTGATCCGCCATAAAGTCCAGAGATGCTTTCACCTGCTTTTTGACATGGCCGAAGTCAAACACCATGCCCTGTTCATCAAGGTCACCGTATAAGACCACATCCACTAACCAGGTTTCTCCCACAACACCCCGATCAGGGGAGAGAAAACTGAAGTCGAGAGTGGTGAGCTGGTTTACAAACAGGGCGGTCATAATGGATTTCTTTTTTTATCAGACGTGATCAATAAATGAGACTGAAGTTTAAACCATCTTTCTGATTCTTTCAGGAAGAAGGAAAAATTTCACATGTTAGCCAATTTCTCATTATTATTGCCCCATTCAATGATTAATAAGCGATATCTGGTGTCCTGCAGGCCAACCAGTTCAGGAGTTCACTTTGCACAACCTTCTTAGTACCGGGGATCTTGAGTTTGAATCCAGACATATCTGGCACCCTTACAATTCAACCAATAGCAAGGTGCCCGTTTTCCCGGTGACCGCGGCGAATGGTGTAAAGCTCACGCTCAATGACGGTCGTGAGATTATCGATGGTATGTCGTCCTGGTGGTGTATGGCTCACGGCTACAACCATCCGCAGATGAATCAGGCCATGAAAGCCCAGATTGATACGTTCTCCCATGTGATGTTTGGCGGTCTGACTCATAAACCGGCTATTGACCTTGCGCGCAAGCTGGTGGAAATGACACCGGAACCGATTCAGACCGTTTTCTTTGCGGATTCAGGCTCTGTCGCTGTGGAAGTGGCGATAAAAATGGCCATGCAGTACTGGGTGGTTCAGGGAAATACCCGAAAAACAAAAATGCTGACCTTCCGTGGCGGTTATTATGGTGATACCACCGGAGCCATGTCGGTGTGTGATCCGGTGGGCGGGATGCATTCCATGTTTACCGGCCTTTTGCCGGAGCATCACTTTGTCCCACGTCCTGCCTGTAAGTTTGACGAACCTTTTGACGAGTCGCATATCAGCGAGTTCAAAAATGCGCTGGAATCCATGCATGAAAATGTAGCCGCCGTGATTATTGAACCAGTGGTTCAGGGTGCAGGAGGCATGTACTTCTATTCGCCGGACTTTCTGAAGCGGGTGCGTGAACTGTGTGATGAATACAATGTTCTGCTGATTCATGACGAAATCGCCACCGGTTTCGGCAGAACCGGCAAGCTGTTTGCTTGTGAACATGCCAATACGGTTCCGGACATTATGACCGTGGGCAAAGCCCTGACAGGGGGCTACATGACACTGGCAGCCACCCTTTGTACTGAAAAGGTCAGTGGTACTATCTCGGAAAACGGCGCGATTATGCATGGCCCGACATTTATGGCTAACCCTCTGGCCTGTGCCGCAGCCTGTGCCAGTCTGGATATTTTTGCCACGGGCGAATGGAAGGCTCAGGTAGCCAATATCGAACAGAAACTGCGGGACGGCCTGATGCCCTGTGCCGGGTTCGATACCGTGGCTGAAGTCAGGATTCTGGGCGCTATTGGTGTGATAGAAATGAAAGAACCGGTTGTCATGGAAGAAATCCAACCGATGTTTGTGGACGAAGGTATCTGGGTACGCCCGTTTGGCAAACTGGTGTATATCATGCCGCCTTACATTATCAGCGATGACGATCTGGCGTTTTTGTGCCAGCAGCTCTGCAAGGTGATCAGTCGCATTTAAAATCGGCTTTCATAGAAGATTTCAATCAATGCAACAGGCTCTTTTTGCTTGGTCTGCAGCCCTGAATCGGTTCATACTGACATCATGGGCAACGACTTACGAGGGAGCCAAACATGAAAGTGGTTAAAGATATCGTTCGCAAAAATATCGTTCCTCTTTCATCAGACCTGATGCTGGCGGATGCGGTGGAACGTATTCTGGCATCAGGCCTGACGGGACTGCCAGTAGTAAACGATGACAGAAAACTGGTGGGCTTTTTATCGGAGCAGGATTGCATTGCACAGATGATTTCGGGCACTTACCACTCAGACAGTCGCAAGGTGGTATCGGATCTGATGCATAAGGAACCATTGTCTGTTTCGCCTGAAGAATCGGTGATTGATATTGCCCAGAGAATGCAGGGTAACAAGCCCAAGGTTTACCCTGTGATTCAGGACTATGAGCTGGTGGGCGTTATCAGTCGTAAGGATGTGTTGCAGGCGTTGAGTGAAATGATCAAAAGCGTATCGTATGCCTGAATCTGCCAACTCTTTCACTGACTCAGGGCATATTGGATACGCCCTGAGTCACTCCCTTCAGCTTTCCAACTGTTCGGGTGATAGCTCGCCTGCCTGTTCCAGTTCCTGATTGACCATGGCGGTAACACAGGAGTCGGACCAGACGTTGATGGCGCTTTCCAGCATATCGATGAAACTGTAAAACGGCAGAATCAGCAGCATCAGCTGCAAGTCCACATTCATGGCAGCCAGAAACGCACTGGACAGCATATAGCAGCCCATGGGCACACCCGCATTGCCAATGGCGGCAATGGAGGCAATCAGAACCCACGATAACAGTTCCAGCATTGAAAACTCTACCCCGTTGCTCTGGGAAACGAACAGGACAGTAATCAGAATAAAAGCTGCACAAGCATTCATATTGACACTGATGCACAGTGGCATGCTGAACCGGGCGACTTTGCCATTCACGCCCATGCGATGTTCTGCGCATTCCACCGCAGACGGCAGAGCCGCACTGGATGACTTGGAGAAAAAGGCAATGGTCAGAGCTGGCCACATGGCTTTCAGGGTTTTCAAAGGCGGAATGCCTTTGCTCTTAAGGAACAGCGGTAAAATGACTCCGGCCTGAATCACGTTTGCCAGCAGTACGCACACCAGATAAACCGCCAGCCCCTGCAGCATGTCCTGATTCTGGAAGTCCCGGACAAACAGGGTGACGAATGCCCAGACAGCCAGCGGCATCAGCTTGAGCACAAAGCTGGTCATTTTCATAACCGCTGCAAACAGACTGTCGAACAGTTTGTGCAGGGTTTCCTTGTGATCCTGCCGCAGGGACAGAATGGCGGCGCTCATCAGCAGAGCCAGGAACAGGGCTCCCATGACATTGCCGTTGTAAAAAGGCTCGACAAAGCTCGAAGGAATGATGCTCAGCAGATAATTCCAGTAGCTGACCACTTCTACTCCCTGTTCTGACTGGCTGGCAGCCAGACCCTGATGCGCAGGATCAAGGGTGGTATAGAGAGCCAGAGCCATGGCAGCGGCTACGACTGTCGTCAGGAGGGTGAACTTGAGAACTTTGCCTCCCATGGCTTTGACATCGCCCATACCACTCATGCCTGACAGCGTTGCGATCAGGGAAAAGAAAATGATGGGCAGGCTGACCAGCTTCAGCAGCCGGATGAATATATCGGTAATGACTTCACAGGCGTCATTAATGATTGAAACATCAAGCCAGCCGGTGAATATTCCAAGACCTGCTGCCAGCAGCAACAAGGCAGTCGAGCTGATTTTGTGGTGTTTGTTGCATCGGTCACACATGGTTAATCTCCTTACATCCTTAATCGTCTGGAAAGCGGTTCAATCAGACTGTGTGGAAACAACAACGAGAGTAAGGCTTTTCCGTGTCAGGCCTTTTGATGGTGTTCTTTAACGGGCTCTGCCTGCCGGAAGCGGCTATCTGGACGCGTATTTCAGTATTCATAGACAGATAGATTAGCTTCAGGTTCCGATTTCTCTAATGCGAATTTGATATTTGCTTATGTGGGTTAAAAGCTTGACTACACTATGAGCCGGTGACAATGCTGAAGCCTTAATGGCTTCTGATGCACGCCGGGTTCTTGTTAGACGTTAATTTTGTACGAATGTTTTATTTTTCGATCAGCGTCTGGAGGTGAAGCATGACAATTCGTTTTGATCTGCCTGAGTCACTGGAAGAGTTCGACGAGCAGGAAGACGGGCCAGAGCAGCCCTGTTTTCCCTATCCGGGTTATGATGATCGACATAGAGGCATTGATTTCTGGGCTTCGGCAACAGAGCGTCACCCGGTCCGCCTTCAGTTGAAGGGGGCTTCCGGTAATTTCCGACAGCCTGTAAGCAAGCGCTTGTGCTCTAAAGGTCGGAAAGTTCTGTTAAAGGTTATCTGTTAGTGCCAAAGTCCGTATCGGCAGACTTCTCGGGAGGGATGATTTGGAACTGATTATCTGCCGACATGGTGAAGCGGAGCAGAATGCCGGAGGGTGGTATAACTCAAACCCTGACCACCCCGGGTACATAGAAGCTCATCTGACGTCGAAAGGCGTCTGTCAGGTGCGTCAGCTGGGTTGGCTCCTTCAGTCAATAGGAGTGGCGGCAGACAGCGTCTGTCAGGTGTTTGCATCGCCACTGCCCAGAACCTGTGAATCGGCACAAAATGTGATGGACGTACTGAAGGTTCCAGAACAAAAGCTAACGACGGAGCGGAAACTGATCGAGTCGCAGGTGGGCGACAGGGAGAGCCAGCTGGTTGATCGTTACAATGACATAGATTTCTGGTTTCCGGACAGTCCGGAGTCATTTAATGGTGAAACCAGAGGCACTATAAAATCGAGAATGGTTGATGCCTGTGTTGATATTTATCAGCACTATCGTACTTGTGATGGCTATGTATTGTTATTCAGCCACGGTGCTCCCATCTACTTGCTTCTGGAAGCCTTGACCGGAACAGGTGAGCGTCTGGATACCGCTGGATACAGACAATTGAAAATTACACCGGAAATGTTTTTCTAAACAGATCTCTGCTTTAAAATGCCTGACAACCTTTGCCCCCACTGACCTGATGGCCGGGCACTTTTTTGATTTCAGGATGAATGAAGCATGACAAAGCAGACTGACTTTATCAGGGTCACCTTTCCGGTGGGCCCTTTGCAGTGCAACTGCACGATCATTGGTGACAAAGCGACCGGCAAAGCCATTGTTGTTGATCCGGGCGGCAATGCCGACACCATTCTTGTCAAACTGAATGAGTTGGGGTTAAAGGCTGCAGCCTTGATTCATACTCATGCTCATCTGGATCATTTTCTGGCCAGTGGCGAACTGAAAAAACTGACGGGTGCACCGATTCATCTCCATGAGGAAGATAAATTTCTGTGGGATAACCTTGAGGGTCAGTGTCGTATGTTTGGCGTGCCGTATGCACCAGTACCAGACCCTGACTACTGGCTTAAAGATGATGAAGAGCTGCCCTGTGGTTGTGGTGTAGCCCTGCACACACCGGGCCATACGCCCGGCTCAATGAGTTTTTACTTTGAATCACACAAACTATTGATTGCTGGTGATACACTGTTTCGTCGCTCCATTGGCCGAACCGACCTCTGGGGTGGAGACTTCAGAACCATAGAAAAATCCATTAAAGAACGTTTATATGTTCTGGATGAAGAAGCCTGTGTAGTTACAGGACACGGACCAGATACTACCATTGGTGAGGAGATTCGAGAGAACAGTATTGTCAGGGGCTGATTCCTTACGGCTGCTTTTCTCCAAGGAGTACATACATGATCAGATCTTTCAGAAATGCACTACCGTTGTTGTTTGTTGCTGCTTTTATGGCAGGTTGTCAGACGACAGATCCTTATACTGGTGAGCAACAGACTCAGAAAACAGCTAAATACGGTGGCATTGGCGCCCTGGCAGGTGCTGTCATCGGCGGCATAGCGGATGGTGGTGAAGGTGCTTTGAAAGGCGCTGCGATTGGTGGTGCTGCGGGTGCGGGTTATGGTTACTACACAGACCGTCAGGAATCAAAACTGCGTCAGGAACTGCAGGGAACCGGTGTTCAGGTGTCCAGACAGGGCGATAACCTGAAGTTGATCATGCCTTCCAATATTACTTTTGACAGCAGTCAGGCAGAGATTAAATCAAGTTTTTATCCGGTACTGGGTTCTGTTGCCAAGGTGATGAAAGAATTCGATAAAAACCTTATACAGATTCGCGGTTATACCGACAGTACCGGTGGCCCTTCAATTAATAACCCTCTGTCTCAATCCCGTGCGGAATCTGTTGCCAGATATCTGGTGGCTCAGGGTGTACCAGCGACTCGTATGAGCATTTATGGTATGGGTGCATCTAACCCTATAGGCGACAATTCAACTCAATCCGGTCGGGCATTGAATCGTCGGGTTGAAATTGATCTGGTGCCTAATACTGGTCAGAGATAAGCGACGATGTAATTTAAAAATTGCCGTCTCCAAAGCGGCAATTTTTTTGTTTGCCCAGCGAAGCGGGCAAACCCGTCAGGCTGAAAGAAGCCTGAACCGCCCCGACTGAGGGGAAGGTAATCCGAATGGCAAGGGCGTTGCTGGCCAACGGCAGGGTCTGAAGGAAGCCATAGGAAGTCAGAGGTACACAGCGCAAGCGAACCTGATTCGGCAGGTTGGGTGCGGTAAGCGTGCAAAATAGCGCAAAGCCCGATACTCAGTCAGTCCCAACTCTGTGTTTGAGGGTGGCATCTCTGGCAGGAAACCGTTTAGTAACCGGGGAAGCCTGGCATCTATCCCTGGTCGCTCAGGGGCTTTTATCACAAGAGGAAACTCAAGGATAAAAGTGGTGTGAGGTGGCAGATGATCCCTTAGTAGTGTCGAAGCTCCGGCCTGTGATAGCGGGCAACCGTCTGGAGGGCAAAACCGGAGTGACTGCAACCTTCTGAGTAACTCACTCCACAAGCCTTGTTATCACTGGATTTATATTTTTGATTATAAAGTACAAGAAAGGGCTTATTGGAACGTTAGTTACTCATAGATGTTTGGCCGCGTTCGGCCTGGGGCGCTTCTAAACATGAATTGCGTAGCCATTCTGAATCACGGGAGCTGCGTTGGAACTCCTCGCAATAGCTCGCTATTACTCGTTGTTCCGCCTTTATGCCCTTCAGGGTATTGTCCCGCGACCCAGAATGGCTTGCTCATGGTCATATTTAGAAGACGGAATTGGTATTAACTGACCGAAACGCCCAGTACAGACCTGTACGCTGGGTGTTGTGGGAGGAGCGTAGCCGTGAGGCTACGCCCTATCCCGATTGGGTTGGCATCGTAGCAAAAGATCCGCACACTGATCATTTCAGGCTGAGGTTTAGTTCGGAAGGGCGTGGATTTATTTGGCGTTTACAGCGTTTTGTGTTTTCAAGGCAATCAGATCGTTTTTTGTCTTATACCATTGTTCGGCCAGTACCTTCAGTTTTCTGTTTCGGGGTGAAGCCATTGCGGCCAGGCTGAAAGAGTGGGCAACCGAGCTGGAAAGGCAGCGAAACCGATGAATCAATTCATTTTTCTGGTCATCCGAGTCAAACTCTTCCTCTCTCAGGATGTCGCGAACAGCCTGAGAGAGAACATCAGGGCTGAGGTTGCTATTCATTTCATCCAGCCCAAGAAGCAGGGCGATGGCTGGTAAAAAATAGTGGTCTTTGGCCTTAAAAGTGATTTTCAGAACCTCTTTTCTCAAGTTTTCCGGTATCGCCTGCGTGGCAAAGGAGCCATCATATTGGTGCAACAACAGCCAGCCCATTTCTTCCCAGATTCGCTCGATACCCACTATACTTTTTGAGTTACCTTTCAACTGTTTTTCATAAAGGTTGTACTCTTCTCTAGGTTTTCCCTTCTCTCTGGATGTTCTTACTTTTTTTAGAGTGTCATAGATTTGCCTATTCCAGTTTTTTCTATAGATCCTTTCAAATGGGCGGATAATTTTTGTTGCCGCCTGAACCTGCCACTGTTCACCGTCCTGACTACTGTCCTGAACATTACGTCGTGTTCTATCAACTTTTATAGTAGCTCCGGGCAATGTGGCTAAATCTGTGGGCGACAATGTTTCTGGAAGTTTATCCGCTTTAGAATTCTCCCCTCTGGCTAATTCTTCCTGAGCAGAAGTTGATACGGGTATTGATAAGAGCTGATATGGTTTTTTTTGCAATGTCTGTCTGGTCTTTCTGTTTTTTTTGCCTGTTGCCGTTGCTTTACCTTGACTTTGCGCAGGGAGATCCGGGAGCAAGAGTGGGGTGGTGGATTGCTCGGCAGGCTCTGGAACTGGGGCAACAGTCTCCGCGAGTTGGGAGCTGAGTGAATCAAAACGTTCCTGCCAATAGTCTGCCAGAAGTAGATTTCGTTCCTGCCAGAAATAGTTCAGTTGCCGTGCAGCCTCTCTGGCTTCAGAGGTCATCCCAATGTCAATGGCATCCTGAAAAACACGATGCCATAGTTCGGGGAAGTGATCGGCAGCTTTTTGGTGAAATTCCAATACTTCTCTCTTGAGAGTCTTGATAATTTTGGTACTTTTATTGAAACATTTAATTTTTACGCGCACCAGAACGGCAAGAGACTGGTAATGGAGGCTTTTTAAGATTCGGAGCCCTTCAGTCAAGTCAGGGACTTTATTGATTTTCTCTATTCGATTTTTATGTTCATTAAGGTCCGAGCAAATCGCTTCATAGGCTCTATCATCATCATAAATCCAGTTCTCTTTAATCGCTTTAATCCCTCTACTGGTGGTGTAAATCATGTTAAAAAAGCGATCATAACTTTGCGGATTTTTAGCCAGATCACTGCTTTTAATAAAGTCATTGTCAGTGCATTCAGCCATATAGCGCAAAAGGATATAATAGGAGATACGTTGCAATAAGTGCATGGAGGCAAGTTCGACAGACTTGTAGGTTGTATCACCCATTGGAGCCCATCGAATACGGTCAAGAGTAGTGAAGCTGACAGGAAAAAAATAATGCGAATCATAATCGGTAATGCAATCCTCAAATTTCAGCAGCAGTTCCAGATAGATTTCAAAATTAACAGGACAGTTAATGCCCGGCAGAGCACCCGCATAATACATAATCAGTAGTGGCAGAACTTCAGGATTAGCTCTCTCTATGGATCTGAAAAAATAGCTATGCAATTCCAGGGCATCGGCTTCTGGATCTTCGCTGGTGGCATCCAGCAGTTTCTTGTATTTGTGGATCATCAGCCAGGCCAGAATCTGGTCGTCCGGATCAAACGGATGGGCGGACGCTTGCTGGCCTGGGGAAGTAGCAAACAGGCTCATCCCAGTGCCATCCCCGAGAGAGAGGGGATACACTGTTGGTGATGGATTCCCAACTACGTGGGAATGACGGTAAGCCGGTATATTCTGTCTTGCCACTTCGCTTAACTCGTAAGCCTGCATAAACTCTTTTCGGGCTTCGTCCTTGTTACGATTTTTCAGCCATTTAAAGACTGCCATTGCCATGGTCTTTTTTGCACGGTTGATCTGGTTTGACGGGCTGTTACTGGTTTTGAACAGCTCCAGCTTCAGTTGACGGTCTAACCTGAGGAAATCTTCTTCAGGAATAGCAAGAAAGGCTTCTACTTTCTGGCTGTAACTCATATCAACAGTCTGCACTGCAGACACACTGTCATCTTCAGGAGGATCATTTTTATCATCCCCGAAGTCACCCTTATTATCTGAATTATCTGAATTATCTGACAGTTGTTGGCCACTTTGTTCATTCTGTTGTTGACTTGGGGTATCTTCGGGGGACTGTGATGAATGTTTCTGTTGAGCCATTGGGTCTTCGGTTAAATCCCCCACGCTTCCGGGCAGCTTATTGAACAGAATGGACTGAGCATCGGCAAAATAGTCAAAGTAATAAGTCAGCAGTTGATCAAGCTCTGCATAAGACGATGGTGTCCAACTCTCTGGATCACTGGCGTAAAGTGGTACTTTTGTCTGCCACTCTGATATCAGGTCATTGTAATCAGCCTGAATAACCATAATTCTGTCTTGATAGATTTTTTTAAGGTTTTCATCGTCAGTGTTTTTTAACTTTCTTCGAATGATGGCTAGTAGTTTCAGCTTGTGCTGCAACCGAATGGATTTTATGTCCTGCTCAGTAATGCGCAAGACTGGGCGGCGCTTCTCCGGGTAGATGAACAATAAAAAATCGGGAAACTGGAAATGTTTCCTGAAATGCTCATTATTATCGCCATCGTCTCCGCCATCGCCACCACCCGGGCTGGCAACAGAGGCAACAGGGGGCTGGTACAGGAGTGTTATCAGTTGTTCCACGCTTGATACAGACAGCAGTTGCAACAGCTCATGATCGAGTATTATTTCTATGATTTTCGGTGTAATGGACAGGGGCGCGATGTCGGTTCTGGGCAGAACTATCCGATACTGTTCCGATATCATTGATGAATACAGGGTCACTGATTTTGATGTGTTTCCAGTCGGGTCAGAGGCTGAGAGCCCACTGATTGTATTCGTCAGTTCAATTTGCAGGCGTAGTTTGTCATAGCTCTCAGCAGGGACTGAATCAGGGATCAGGTTCGACTGCAAAAAGTTTTTAAACAGCCATAGCTCTTTCTGGTGGGAGGTATTTGGGGAGAGCCCGAACGACAAGGTCATCAAAGGCAGATAGAACAGCTGACTGTCGTGTTGCCTGAAGGAAAGATCCAAAGCGGATGCGTTAAGGGCTAGCGCCGAAATGAATGAGAAAAGAAACAGAGGGGTGTTACGGCAGATTGCCATGAAATAGCTATATAAATAGCTATATAAATAGCTACACAATATGTCAGGCCACACCGCTCTGGAAAAAAAGTTCATATCATTTTGTTTTCAGCCGTCATTCAACACCCCAATCAGGAATAAATTGATTGGTATGTTGGCTCCAATATATAAACAGGATTGTCTCCTGACTTTCCGATACGCAAATTACGTGCCTCTTCGTGTTAACGGGCGTCAAGAGATAAATGCCTTCAAAGCAGAGGAAAACACATCTACCCGTCGGGTTTTGGGCTAGTTTTTTCTTCATGTTCGGGAACGTTCGACTCTTTTTCTTCAGTTCGTAGCAGATTCGATGTTGAATAGCAGCATAGGCCATCAGGCAGAGAGTCACCACCATTAACAGTGCCTGGTGAGCGCTCAGACAATAATACCAATTCCACCTCTTAGGCAACAAAGCCAGAACTGGCCGTTTAAAAGGTATTCACAAAAAGATACATTGAGATCAAAAAAGCAAAAGAAGACCCATCATTAAAACGGTTAGCTTCATTTACAAAATTTTTGAATTTATCTACCTTTATAGTGAAACTTGAATTCAGGGTATTTGATTCCCGTACCAGCAGATTATTGTCAAACAGTACTTCGAAATAAGTGTCGTCAACATTCAAATTGTTTGTTTTTGACTTTGGTTCAAGAATAACGAAACGCTGGCCTGGTTTCTGACATGTCCAGCTACTGACAAACCCTCCTTCATGGTCCAGCCGGGTAATCGTACTGTTGGGTGCTTTGCAAACTGCAACGACCCGATAATGATCGGATTTTTCAGATAAATACCAGGCTAGAGTCTGGTTGTAGTCAATATACCACACTAACTCAACTGGCAGTGAATGAGGAAGTTCATACTCAGCCGGGTCAGTGGCAGAAGCGACCCGGTCAAGGTCAGTGGCATAAGTGACAGGGTCAGTGGCATAAGTGGCAGAAGCGACCAGGTCAGTGGCATAAGTGGCAGGGTCAGTGGCAGAAGCGACCAGTTCAGTGGCAGAAGTGATTGAAGCAGGCTTACAGTGCGTTCCAAGATGGCATTTGCCATGTCTATGTTTTCTACATTTAATCCCTTTTCTGCAGACATAAACCTTCATGCGCATGTTTCGTTTACGGCAATTACCATTTTCAGTATTATTGAGACCAGATTCAGTGCCATCGGATGTGGCTATAAAGTAATAATGTTTACCCCCTTCAAATTGTAGGCCATCGTCTTCAGCAACAAATTGGGCAAAAATAACCGAAGTAAATTTCAATTGTGTAGGCGTGTCGCACGTCAACAACTTCCGACTTCCAGCCGTGACGTTGACGCTACAGGTGTCATAGGCAGCTTTATTGACCAGCCACAAATTCTCATACATAGCTGATGTTTGTATCGCAGTTGGATCATCTTTTAAAACGGTCGCTATATTAGGGCAAATAAAACTAACTTTTGAATTAAGATCTACGAACATGGTTCTATTCTTACGTGTCGAAAATCTAATGGGATCCCAATGTTCTGAAACATAAATATCACTTGCCTGAACCACCGTCATTAAGAGTAACAGGGTGAATCCGAATAAACTGTATTTCATGTCCTCTCTCCAGTCAGCAGACTACACTCTTTAATACGTCTTACACGTCGAAGTGCGTATAAATGTTAATTTTCAGTTGCCTCATATGCCTTGGCAAGCAAGCAATAATCTTGTTTAGATATACGACAGTGAAAGCTACTGATAGCTACTGATAGCAAGGGGGTGCTGAAGATTTAATATACTCGTGCACACTTTTTTCAGATACTCAGATATAAGGTAGTCATTTTAGTTAGGCTCTTTTTTAGTTAGGCTCTCTATGTGTTTCAGGGGTGTTTCAGGGGGCTACTATCGAAGACTGAATTTTTTCTGAAAAAAATGCTTTCTAGGTCAGAGAATTTAGCAGCTACCAGCGAGCTTTTTGATATTTTTCTACCAACTTTCCGGAATCCATAAAGAGCCTTTAGTTATATTACTCTGCAACCCTTGGTATTAATGATCAATTTTTACCTTCATGCCAAGTCTTACGACTTAAGGCGTATATTTAACGGGACGAGCTGCTCTCCAGTACTCAGGTATAGAGAATTAAATGCACTATAGCTCTGGCAAAAATGATCAAAATCATCTGAAAAGGAACCGTTTCCATACCAACACAAAGAGTATCTACTCAAAAAAGCCGTACGTGAACCACACGGTAGCAGTCGTGCAGCATGCTCGATTTCCTGACTCAGCCTTGGAAATATCCCGCTACCTGTCAGTCGGTCTGTCAAGTAATGCCAGAATGAAAGGCCATACTGCCGACATGTTTTCTTCAGGCTTGCGAAGGTATCTTTGCTCTGTATGGTGGACCCCTGAACATTGACCATGATATTTCCTCCATGAATTCAGTCAGCTATTCAGGTCATTAAAGTTCATGTATCAGTAAAAGTTCAGATGTTTTCTGGCCGCTATGAAAGGCGGCTATGAATAGAACAGCTACGCACCCGCCTGCCTGTGCTCAGGCGCGTAGAGTTTCTGTAGTGTTAAAGGTTGGAGATCAGCTGGCTTGTGCGGTGTTTACAGTGCTGTCAGTAAGAAGGGAAGCGGAAGGCATGACCCGGTAAGCCCGGCTTTCCCGTTGGCTGGTTGGGCATGGATGGCTGCCCCGGGAACAGAAAATGCAGCAGTCGCCGGAATCCGGTGTCATCAGCTTCTGGCAGCTTTTGCATTCATACAGGTAAACACAGGCATCAAGGGGCATGGTTTCATCAGAAGTGTGGCCGCAGTCTGAACAGGTGATACTGGATTTGGTATGGAGATGATGCTTCATGAACTGATCCTTTTCTTGCTTTTCTCAGGTACGTAATAAACGGTTATCGACATTGACACCTCTTTCTTAACGTTCATGAAAAAGTATTTTAGAAAGGATTTGTGACGGTTTTATGTTGCAGTATTGATTACGTCTTCAGAAGAAAGGAGATCGTGTTGAAAGCAGAGGCAACTGCTTTCAACACGCGAAGCTACTAGTTACCGCGAAGCTAAAGTTACTTGTCAGCTTCTGCCTGAATCGCGGTCAGGGCGATGGTGTAAACGATGTCGTCTATCAGTGCACCACGGGACAGGTCGTTTACAGGCTTGTTCAGACCCTGCAGCATTGGGCCAACAGAGATGACGTCAGCACTGCGCTGAACGGCCTTGTAAGTGGTGTTACCGGTGTTCAGATCCGGGAAGACAAATACTGTCGCACGACCGGCAACGTCGGAGTCCGGCGCTTTACTGCGGGCTACCGATTCAACAGTCGCAGCGTCGTACTGCATAGGACCGTCAACGATCAGGTCAGGACGCTTCTGACGAACCAGCTCGGTAGCTTCACGAACACGCTCAACGTCGGCACCCATACCGGAAGCACCGGTGGAGTAACTGATCATGGCAATGCGTGGGTCAATGCCGAAAGCGACAGCAGAGTCAGCACTCTGGATAGCAATGTTAGACAGCGCTTCAGCATCCGGATTCGGGTTAACTGCACAGTCACCGTAAACCAGCACCTGGTCAGGCAGCAGCATGAAGAATACGGAAGAGACCAGACCACCGGACTCACGGCTTGGCTTGATCAGCTGGAAAGCAGGACGGATAGTGTTTGCAGTGGTGTGAACGGCGCCGGAAACCAGACCGTCTACTTCACCCTGAGCCAGCATCATGGTACCCAGTACCACAGTGTCTTCCAACTGGGCTTCAGCCATAGGCGCGTTCAGACCCTTGTGCTTACGCAGTTCAACCATAGGCTCAACATAGCGGCCACGTACGTGTTCCGGATCCATGATGATCAGGCTTTCCGGCAGAGTAATGCCGTTATCGCGAGCCACCTGTTCGATGGCTTCACGGTTACCCAGCAGGATGCACTCGGCAATGCCGCGCTCCTGACAGATGACGGCAGCCTGAATGGTACGAGGCTCATCACCTTCTGGCAGCACAACACGTTTTTTAGCCGCAATGGCGCGCTGAACCAGATTGTAACGGAAGGCAGGTGGAGACAGACGACGCTCGGAGATTTCTCCACAGTGGCCTTTGAACCAGTCGGTGTTCAGGTGTTCGGCCAGAGTGTTCATGACGGTTTCAACACGGATGCTGTCGTCAATCGGCAGTTCGTTGTTCATACGATCCAGCTTGCTGGCGGTATTGTATGAATCGTGCTCGGTCAGCAGAACCGGCAGGCCGGTTGAAATGGCTTTCTGGCACAGTTCCATCACTGGCTCGGACGGGCGCAGGTCGCTGGTCAGCAGCAGGCCAGCCAGAGGAACACCGTTCAGTGCGGCCATAGCGGTTGCCAGAATGATGTCATCACGATCACCCGGAGCAATCACCAGATTGCCAGGCTTCAGGTGGTGAATCATATTGGTCGGGGTGCGGGCGCTCAGTGTGTAGGAAGTTACACGACGGGAGGCCATTTCACCTTCATTGATAATGCGGGTGCCCAGGTGATTGCTGATGTCCAGTGTGCGTGGGGAGGACAGGGAGCTGTTCCATGGAATGTAACCCAGTGGCAGGAACGCTTTGCGGGCAAATTCCGGCAGTGGTTTGAAAGCACCGTCTTCACCTTTCAGCGAGTTCATGGTCTGCTCATCCAGTTTGTTCAGGATGTAACCAATCATGTTCGGGTTCTTGATGCCACCAAAGCTGTCGGCAGCAATTTCAAGCTTGTCGGCTTCGTCTTCCAGAGTGTTCTCACCCGGTTCGGAAACCAGAATGATGTCTGCGTTCAGGGTACGGGCCATGTCGTTGTTCAGACGGTTGGCATACGGCATGCTGCGGGTAGGTACCAGACCTTCCACAACCATCACTTCGGCGCCCTTGGAAGCGTCGTCGAACAGAGCGACGATCTCTTCCATCAGTTCATCACCCTTGTTGTCGCCCAGCAGGTCTTCAACACGGTTAGACGAAATAGGTGCCGGTGGCTCATGGTCCATGATGCGCTGTACCAGCTTGGTGGAGCGCTCAGGGCCGGTGTCCGACACGTGCAGCTGGGCAATCGGTTTGAAAAATTTAACGCGCAGACCCAGTTTGTCCAGGGCGCGCACCAGACCCAGAGTGACGGATGTCAGACCGACACCGTAGCGGGTTGGAGCAAGGAAGAATGTACGCATACGACTATCCCGGAAAATACTTCAGACATACACAACAGGAGGCATACGCCTCCTGTTGGAAAAAACAGCAAATGCCGCCCCGCCGTAGGGCTAAGCCGGCATTTACACGATCCTCAGATCAGGCAGTCAGAGCCTGAGTGTCACGAGCGATCATCAGTTCTTCGTTGGTAGCAACTACCATGGCAACAGTAGAACCTTCTTCGGTGATGACACCGCTCTTGCCACGGAAGGTTTCGTCGTTCTTCTGCTCGTGCAGTTTGAAGCCGAAGATGCTCAGGCGCTCGATCACATTCTTGCGGATGATGCTGGAGTTTTCACCGATACCACCGGTGAATACCAGTGCATCAACGCTACCCATAGCTGCAGCGAAACCAGCCAGTTTTTCGGCCAGAACGTGGCAGAATACGTCCAGAGTCAGCTGAGCACGCTTGTTGCCTTCCTGTGCAGCGTCTTCGATTACGCGGCAGTCACTGTCCATGCCGGACAGACCCAGCAGGCCGGATTCTTTGTTCAGCATTTCAGTGGTGCGCTCCAGGGAATAGCCGAGAGACTTGTTCAGGAAGTTGAACAGGTTCGGGTCGATATCGCCGGAACGGGTACCCATCACCAGACCTTCCAGTGGGGTCAGACCCATGGTGGTGTCAATGGACTTGCCATTCTTGATAGCACAGGCAGAAGCACCGTTACCCAGGTGAGCCACCATGATGCTGCTGTTGTTGATGTCCAGACCCAGCATGTCGGCAGCTGCCTGACCTACGTAGCGGTAGGAAGTGCCGTGAGCACCGTAACGACGAACGCCGTGCTTCTCGTAAAGCTCGTATGGAATAGCGTACAGGTAGGTTTCAGCTGCCATGGTCTGATGGAAAGCGGTGTCAAATACTACAGCGTTTGGCAGACCCGGGAAGAACTTCTGGGCAGCCTTGATGCCCAGCAGGTGAGCAGGGTTGTGCAGAGGTGCCAGAGGAATGCAGTCTTCGATAGCGGCGATAACTTCGTCGGTCACCAGAGCGGACTGGGTGAACTTTTCGCCACCGTGTACCACACGATGACCAATAGCGGCGATGCGGTCGATCAGACCTTCTTCGCGCAGCAGACCCATCAGGCCTTCGATAGCCTGATCGTGAGCAGCCTGACCCAGAGCCTGGCTGCCTTTCTCGCCGTTGATCTTCCAACGCAGTACAGCTTCGCTGCTACCCATGCGCTCTGCCAGGCCGTTAATGCTTTCTTCTTCGGTAGCCGGGTTGATGACAGAGAACTTCAGGGAAGAACTGCCGCAGTTAATAACGAGAATGCTATCTTTGCTCATAAAAACTATACCTAACTGAATCAGGACAATCAGTCCGTTATCAGAACTTCGTGATGCCTGTTAGTCTGGCATCACGACGATCCTTGAACTTCTGGTCTGGCGATGAAGTGCTCCGGATGCAAACCATCTGTGATGAAATAATCAAACTTATTGTGCTTGCGATCTGACTGGGGAGCAGGTGCCGTAAAGCCCGTGATTATAACCATTGATCTGGATCAATGGACTGCGTATTGATGCGTATATTGGTGGTTGAATGTTAGCCAGTGTGAACTGTTGAGTGGTGTTTATTGATCGTGTTTCGATTGATGTTTCTCTTAAATTTTTAACGGTTTCAGTCTCGGCATTCGGGCATACCTGACAACAAATGTAGTCACTTATGACAGATACTCAAGTACGGCTTATGTTGACAGAAACGGCAGGGATGACAGGAAGGGCAGATGACTCTCAATTCCCTCTGGTATCTGCTTGGACCATTCAGCAGGCAGATGCTGGATTTGTTTCAGCAATTCATCCTGATAGAAATAAGCTCCGCCAGAAGTAACCAGTAGAAGAATCACTGGAATATAGAGCCCCAGTAATCGGGCAAATTGTCCGGGTGATTCGGGTGGGTTGCCATAGTCATTATCCCCTTTTGAGCCTCTTCCTAAAGCCAGCCAGCCCATAAACAGCAGGTTAACAATGGGAATGATCATGAACAGCCACAGCGAGCCATTACGGTTCATATCATGCAGACGTGAAGCCATGGCATAAACAGCAACCAGAATGCCCAGAGCGTGCATACCCAGACCTATAGCGGTGATCTGCTGAATAGTGAGCATTCCCACTGCCAGTTTGGGGAGATAGACGGGCATCAGTAAAGCGGCAGCTTCTATTGCCAGAACCAGCCAGCACAGACTGATGTAATGACACCGGCCAATGCGTCGCATAAGGCGCAAAGGTTTTTTTGATCCGGAACGGATTCGGCTACTGATGTCAGCCGTAAGGGAAGGTTCTTTTATGCTCCGGTCGGCCGGCTTTAGCTCGCTGCCGTCGTCCATGTTGACAATCCGGCACAGACCTCCGGCCTGCATGATGCCTTTTTCGTATTTTCGGGCATCTTCCTTTGAAAGATTTTTACCAAGAGCGTAGGACTTGCCGGAAAACAGACGGTTGATGCGGGCATCATCGGCCTTAAATAGTTTTTGCAGGCGTTCTTTGACGTTTTCTTCGTCGTTCTCGTCGAAAACTTGTCCTTCGAAGAGCACTTTATAGTGTTTGGCAGCCATGCCGGAGTCCATTGGTGATTTCAGGCTATTTAATGGTTATAGCATTTGCACCAGCGGGGTGCCTGAATCACCAAAGACTCGGATTATTTTCAGAATGGTTTGACCACGGCCAGTATGATGATGCCGATCAGAAACAGCACGGGCACTTCATTGAACCATCGATAAAAGGTGTGGGAACGGGTATTGGCATCTCTGGCAAACTTCTTCACAAAAGCACCGCAGACGTGGTGGTAACCAATTAACAGGAATACCAGCGTCAGTTTGGCATGCATCCAGCCACTGCTCATGTAGTAGGATGTGTTATAGCTCAGCAGCCAGAAGCCCAGAATCAGGGTGGCGAGCATGGATGGCAGGGCAATACCTTTGTACAGCTTGCGCTCCATCACCTTGAACCGTTCATTACTGATGCTGTCGTCACTCATAGCGTGATAAACAAACAGCCTGGGCAAATAGAACAGGGCAGCAAACCAGCAAACCATGGCAATCAGATGAAAAGCTTTAACCCAGAGCATGGACGTGTACCCCTGTTCGACAGATTGTTGTGATAGTTATTGTTCGATCAATAGTGTTGGATAGCTATTGTTGGATAGCTATTGTTGAATAGTTATTGTCTGAACAGGGTAGCCGGAACTTTCGCAGGGTAAAAGGACTAACGGTAGAAATTGTCGATAGCTTCTCTGGTCACGACGCCACAAAGCACACTCTGTCGTCTGCCTGACGTGTAAACGCCCAGCACTTCAACCGAGTGTGTTTCCATGATTTCCAGCGCATCCTGCAACGATGCATGAACGGGTACCGGAACAATCTCTTTGTTGTCGAGAAGCTCAAAGTGCCTGCTCATGACCGTTGCGACCCCTTTCTGGCTGAGTAGTTGTTTCAGTAACGAATGTTGGTGGCTGTAACCTTTGGCGAGTAATTGCATTTCAATCAGGCCGCCCCGTGAGGTTAGGCGCCCTGCAATCAGGCAGGCAATCACAATGGTGAACATGGCGGGCATGATAATATGCGGGTTACGGGTCAGTTCGAGAACAGTGACCAGCGCTGCCATGGGAGCCTGTAACACGGCAGCCATCATGGCCACCATACCGAGCAGGGCGTGAAAGGCACTGCTGACGTCGGGAAGGTTGAGTAAAAAATCCCCCATGTGACCAAAGGCCGCACCGGCTAAAGCGCCCATCATGAGTGACGGGCCAATAATTCCGCCGGGAATGCCCAGCCCGGTGACAACAGCTGTTGTGACCAGCTTGGCAACCATCAGTATGAGCAGAAAGGTAATATTCATCAGTTCGCCATTCAGAATTAACTCAATGGTGTCATAGCCGATGCCCATAACGGCTGGCAGAAAATAGCCGACAGTGCCCATAAACAGGCCTGCCAGTATGATCGGGTTGATAAAGAGCTGTTGTCGTTTACTGGCTGTCCATAACTGAAGTCTGATAAACCCTGCCGCCAGAATGCCTATCAGGCAGGCAGAGGCGGCAGCAATACCTAACTCGGTTAAAGAGGCCATAGGAATAACTGGCACAACGAAGGCCGGGTCGGGGCCGTACATAATCTGCGACAGAACGGCCGCCATGACTGCGGCGGCCATCACCGGAATAAAACTGTTCAGTGCGTACTGTCGAACAACCACTTCCATGGCGAAAATGACACCTGCCATCGGTGTATTAAACGACGCTGAAATGGCAGCAGCACCACCACAGGCTGCCAGTATCCTCAGTGTGTTCTGAGGGAGTTTCAGCTTCTGCCCCAGCAGACTGCCTGTGGCCGCGCCGACGTGAACGGCGGGGCCTTCCCTGCCAACAGAAAAACCACCAATCAGCGCCATGATGGCACCGAAAAACTGCAATACCATACTGGTGAATGACATTTTTCCCTTGTGAAACTGAAGTCGTTCCACAACGTGCAGAATACCAACAGAGCGTCGTTTGGCAGAGGCACATGAAAACAGCAGAAGAATGAAGACTGAGCCAATAACAGGAATGATAAATCGTGCAAGGTCAGGCAGCGTTTCAAAGTGTTCGTCGCCCATTGGCAGCCAGAAGCTGGTGGAGTAATGGATGATTTCGCGAAACAGAATCAGCAAACCGCCAGCCAGCAGTCCGATCAGCATGCCAATACACGTCAGCTGTGGCAGGGCGTCGGTACTGGAAAGCTTGATGCGCAATTGATGCAATGAATGATGATGTTCCGGCGGCAGGTGGTCGGGCAAGGTGGCTCCTGATGTTGAATGGCGTTTCACCGACAGATTCTATCTGATCAGCACCGAGTAGTTAATGAATTAAGTGCTGTGAATCAGTGACTCTCTTATCGGTCAGGAGCCTTTGTGGTAAAAATAGGCTTTTTCAGCGGTCAGGCGAAAAAGCATCATGCTCTCAGGCTTTGTCATTTTACTGTTGTTCACCGTTGTCGGTGAGGCCATCAGTGCCATTTTCAACCTTCCCATTCCCGGGGCCGTGGCAGGGCTTATCCTGCTTGTGATCTGGCTGCAAATAAAGGGTGGTGCATCTGAGGATCTGCAGAAGGTCAGTCAGTTTTGTATTCATTACATGGCGATCCTGTTTATTCCGGCGTCTGTTGCTGTCTTTTTTATGACCGACCTTTTGTCCCGCCAATGGTTGCCGTTGGTATTAGCCACTTTTGTTGCCACACCGTTGGGGATTGTCATCAGTGGGCACTTTATGCAGTGGTTATTGCGTCGCAGGGAGAAGCAGTCATGAATGACCTGTTGCTGCGTCTGGAAATGTTTATGTCAAATCCGGTGACCGTTTTGCTGCTTACACTGGGCGCTTATCTGGTGGGTGAGCGCTTATTTATCCGCAGTGGGCGCAAAGGTTGGTTTCACCCGGTGATAGTGGGCAGTGTGCTGGTATTTCTGGTGATTCGTTTGTCTTCCATGAGCATTGAAACTTATGCCGAGCACAGCTCTATTCTAAAAACACTGCTGGCGCCGTTTACTGTCGCACTGGCTATTCCTCTGTCTCAGCAGTTACACCATGTTCGTCAACATGCGGGCCCGATTATCTTTACTTTGTTGCTCGGTGCCGTTCTGGTTGTGTTGTTAGGGTTGGGATTTGCCTGGGTCAGCGGTGCCGAGAATGATGTGCTTCTGTCAGTATCTACCAAAGGGGTGACCACGGCTGTTGCTTTGGCGTTGTCGGAAAAAATGGGCGGCATTGTGCCTGTTGCAGTGGCGGTGGTCTGTATTTCCGGAATTTATGGCGGGCTTGTCGGGCCATGGGTATGCCGTAAAACCGGAGTAACAGATATTCGCGCTACCGGCTTTGCTCTGGGCATTCATGCTCATGCCGGAGGCACCGCCATGGCATTTGGTATAAATCCGACCATGGGCGTATATTCGAGTCTGGCAATGTGTCTGAATGCCATTCTGACAGCCATGGTATTACCTTATGTGGTGGCTTATTTGTTTTAATCCGAGGCTTTTGGGATGTTTGAGAAACAGGATCTGTTGAAGCTGGCACGAATGACCATGCCATTTGGGAAATACAGTGGACGTGTGCTGATTGATCTGCCAGAAGAGTATTTGCTCTGGTTTGCTAAAAAAGGATTTCCGGAAGGCGAGCTGGGGCGTTTGCTTCAGCTCGCTCTGGAAATCCATATTAATGGTCTCACAGGGATTATTCAGCCATTAAAAGACCGGTAGTTTTTTAAGAAGCTGTTCACGATCTTATTGAGGGCTGCAAATGTCGATAAATTGCCCCTGCTTTTTGATCTCATTCGTTGCGTAGCACCACTACGCGCCTCATGAGATCAAAAAACAGCAACAATTTCTCAGCATTTTCGCTTTCCTCAAAAGATCATGAACATCTTCTAAGCCCATTCTTGCAAAAACAAGTCTGAATAAATATGCTCACTTTGTAGATAAATATACCAATAGGAAAGAGCGATAATGAAAATCGGAATCGTAGGTGGTACAGGGTATACCGGTGCCGAGTTACTGCGTTTGCTGGCGACTCACCCGGAAGCTGATGTGCAGGTTATCACCTCACGCTCGGAGAATGGCAAGGCGGTCAGTGAGTTGTATCCTGGCTTGCGCGGGAAGATGGATATTGCCTTTACGGAACCCGATGATGAGGTGTTATCCCGCTGTGATCTGGTGTTTTTTGCCACACCTAACGGTATTGCCATGCAGTCAGTGCCCGCTTTGTTGGACAAAGGGGTCAAGGTGATTGATCTGGCGGCTGATTTTCGTTTGAGTAACCCGGCTGACTGGAAACAATGGTACGGTGTTGATCATGCCTGCCCCGAGTTGTTGGATGAAGCAGTGTATGGTTTGCCGGAAATGAATCGTGAAGCCATACGTCAGGCGCGACTAGTGGCTAATCCAGGCTGTTATCCGACGGCGACACAGTTAGGACTGTTGCCTTTGGTTCGTAATGATCTGGTTGAAGGCCATGTCATTGTGGATGCCAAATCGGGTGTCAGTGGTGCCGGGCGTGGTGCCAAAGTCGCCAGCCTGATGTGTGAAGTGTCCGAGTCGTTTAAGGCTTATGGTGTTGCCGGTCATCGTCACTTGCCTGAAATTCGGCAGGGGCTGTCGAGAATGTCAGCCCGTTTTAACGGTGAGCTGGTGTTCGTTCCTCATCTGACCCCCATGATTCGTGGTATCCATGCTACTACCTATGCAACGGTAAAAGACCGCTCGGTTGATGTGCAGGGACTGTTTGAAGAGACCTTTGCCAATGAACCTTTTGTAGATGTCATGCCTGCTGGCAGTCTGCCTGAAACCCGTTCGGTCAAAGCCTGTAACCAGTGCCGTATCGCCGTGTATCGTCCTCAGGGTGGGGATACTGTTGTCATTCTTTCTGTGATTGATAACCTGGTAAAAGGTGCGGCAGGGCAGGCGATTCAGAATATGAATATTATGTTTGGTCTGGATGAAAAAGCAGGGCTGGATGTTTCGGCTATGATGCCTTAACCATTTAAGTGAGAGGCTTATGAGCGGCCAGCAATGGTCGCTCATGGTTTATATGTCTTCAGGCAGAGGGGACTTCTGCCAATACCTGCTCAATGGACTGGCTGCGGACGATCTCAATGGTCTGATGCTGGCTATCAACGGTTTCTTTCAGACTGTCAAACAACGTTTCTTCCAGCTCTCTTTGTAGTGTATTTATGTCGGAACTGACCAGAACGACCTTGGTCTTTTTGAAATAAGGGCTTAGTTGCTGTGTAAGGTTAAGAGTGGACAAGGGCGAGGGTTTGTTGATTCCTGTCGTATTTCTATGGGTGTTGCTGTGAATCAGACAGGACACCGAAGCCTCTTCGTTGTCCAGACATTCTTGAAGCGCCTGACGGCCTTGATCGCTGGAGAGGTCGGCCACCAGTGGAATGATATTTGTATTGAATGAATAAAGGCGTCTTAACAACTTTTCTCTGGGGGCAATGGCGATTAAGGTGTAACCCCTGTTTGCCAGTTCTTCGGCGACTTCACTGCCAATGCCTGAGCTGGCGCCGGTCACGATTACGACGTCCTGCATGACTGCCTTCCTGTTTTTGATGTTATTTTTTGTTTGTTTTTGTTGTTCTATGATGCCATTTTTTTGTAATCAGGTGTAGGCAGAAATGTGAAAAATAAGTGTGTTCAAGGCTACTAATTCCAGAGTTCTTTCTATCCTGCTGTTTCAGAACAGTTCTTTCAGTATCCTGATCAGAATAAGAGCAAACACAAGCACCATAATGATCTTCGACCACTTTGCCTGCTTTTCATTGTCCATGGGTTTGCCGTACTTTTCGGTGACCATAACAATCACCGCCAGTGTGGCAAACAGAAGCATAAGAATTGTGAGCAGATTCATTCCCTGTCCCCGTTGGTTTGGAGCAACACTCTGCCCATAGTATCGGTATGTCTCTGTGCTAGCCAGTTATGTTGATAGCGTCTATTTTTTCTTGCAGGAATAGGAGAGCGATCAATAATGAAACGATGCTGGCTTCTGCTGCTGGGTCTGGTGGCATCTTTATCAGGCGCTGCCAGCTGCAGAAGTACCGATGGATATTTGCTGGAGCCGGTGTATCAGAAGCGGTTCAGGCTGGAGTCCCGATATTTAACCCTGACTTTAAAGTCAGTCGCCGGGACTCACCGTTTTGCGGTTATGGAAAGTCTGAATGAAAATCTGGCTATCGACAGTCTGTTTACAGAGTGGGGTTATTCAGCAAACGGTGAAAACGTCTCACACAGTCGGCTTCAGCCTATGAGTTTTGGCTCTTTGGTGTTACCCGAAGACCTGAGAACAACCTTTAATAAAGTCAGTGATGAAGACATCATTCATCAGCATCTTGGCAATGAGCATGCCAAGGTCAGTGGTATATTGGGCAGGCCTTTTCTGGATCGGTTTCAATGGCAGTTCCGTCAAAATGAGCTGAGGGTGTTTAAAGATTGTGACCCGCACTTTCCGGGAGGACTGGACACCTTCGTATTTGATGTGGATCGTTATGACCTGCTGCATAATCAGAAAAAACTGGCGGGCGAAATTATGCATGCCCATATCAACAGCGACAATCATCGCTATGATTTAGCGGTCAAGCTGACTTTTTCGCCTGATACGTCGCTGTATATGGTGGGTAATATTTCACCTGGAACATTTCGCAAGCTCATACCAAATGTTCGGTTGATGTTTCTGGAACGAGTCTTTATCAGTGACTCTGCCATTCATGGTGGCAATGAGCTTCATAAACTGGTTCTGACTGCAGAAAAGGAGCTGCCAGGGAAACACCAGCCCGGTTCGACCCGGATGCCGGTGATGAAAAAAGCAGAGGCTCTCTTGCGTCCGGGCAATGATGATGTGCCTTCTCATCTGGAATTGTCCCTGTTTGGCTTATCCCGGAGGCTAAAAGGGGAGATTCTCTGGTTTCGCACAGACGGACAGACATGTGTCAGGTTTTCTGACCTGAAAACGTCGAATATTGGTGAGCCTTCTTCCGATTTTGGTGTAACAAGGCGGGTGTTTTAGGCGTTATTGTTAACCGATAAGTGCTTGTGTATAGTTCCTTAGCTACTTTGTACTAATATTCCACTTCCGGATGTATTCCCTCGTAATTGCAGTCGGTCAGCACCCCTGTTTTCTGTCTGTATGATTTGGATTTCTGCCAATGGCTTTTGACCCTGACCAAGACTCTTTAAATCCCGCTGGAGGCATGCGGGTAGTTCGACACGATCCGGTTCGTGAACGACGGCTGCAGTGGCTGCTGGTGGCTCTGTTTATCAGCTTTGGTGTAGTGGCTTACTGGTTTGGTGCCAGCCGGGTGGTTGATGAGAGTGAAGGATTAAAACAAGACAACAGGCAGCTGACAACCAATGTGGCCCGTCTTGAGAGCCAGAACGAAAAGCTGGCTTCGCGAGTGGCAGTGCTTGAACGTTCCAGCAGGATTGACCGGCAGGCGGCTGAAAATGTCAGGGTGCAGGTGCGTGAGCTGGAACAGGAAAAGGCTGAAATGTCGAAAACCATGACATTTTACCAGAGTGTTATTGCGCCTGAAGATCTGAACGAAGGCGTTCGGCTGAATGCGTTTGATCTGATGCCGGGCGATAAGCCCAATCAGTATCGTTTACGAGTGGTGGTGTCTCAGGTGTCACGTAGCAATAACTTCCTTCGGGGGGGGCTGCGGGTCAGAGTCACAGGTAAACAGGATGATAAGCCTGCAAGTTTCTCTTTGCTTGAACTGGCAGGAGTAGGGGATAATCCGGCACTGGGCTTTCGATATTTTCAGTCTTTTCCTGATGATCGGGGTCTGATGGACTTCGAGCTTCCGGAGAATTTCAAGCCTGAAAGCATCACCGTTAATGTTAATATTCGCAGTGGTGGTGCCCGAAATCTGGAAGAATCATTCGACTGGCACGAGGAACTGGCAGCAGATGTGGGGCAAAAATAGAGCACCTGTTCACAGTAATGGTGATAGCAATATGACCCTGATTTCAGCAGGTACCGAGGTGGAAGGTAATGTGATGTTTACCGGTACGTTGCTGATTGAAGGCAAGGTACGCGGCAATTTGTATTCGGACGATGGTCACCTGACCCTCACCGACAGCGGTTTGGTAGAAGGGGACATCAAAGCCTCTAAAATGGTTCTCAATGGTGCTGTCCGTGGTAATGTGTTCGCCACAGAGCATCTTGAACTGGCGGCTGACGCCGAAATAAGTGGCAATGTCCATTACAATGTTATTGAGATGGTCAAGGGGTCGCAGGTGAACGGTAGCCTTGAGCATCACCCCGACGGGATGGCAGATATCAAGCCATTAATTGCAAAAGTGACTGCAGATACGGTTATTGAGCACGGGTAAGTACCTGTAATTCAGGGAATAACAACAGGATCAAATAGTTGACTGAAACGCTGGGTTACTTGGATAATGCCCTGAAATGGTATTAACGGGTTGCACGTCGTTGCGGGTAACACGGGAGGATGAATGAGCGCAGTGGTTGAAACGGTTACTCCGGACCCAATTATTTTTACAGACAATGCTGCCAGCAAAGTCAATGAACTGATGGAAGACGAGGAAAACAAATCCCAGCGTCTTCGTGTGTATGTGACCGGTGGTGGATGCTCCGGTTTTCAGTATGGCTTTACGTTTGACGACAAGCTGGCTGATGATGACACTCTGGTTCGCAAAGATGGCGCGGAAATGGTTGTGGACTCCCTGAGCTATCAGTATCTTGTTGGTGCAGAAGTGGATTATGAAAGCGGTCTTCAGGGTTCCCGTTTTCTGGTCAGAAACCCGAATGCCAAATCGACCTGCGGCTGTGGTTCTTCTTTCTCTATCTGAAGCAGCCTTTTAAAAACGTCAGTTCTCAGGTAGTTCAACGTGGCTTGAACTACCTTTTTCCTCCTCCCTCTTGCCGACATCTGGCGCACTTTCTCATTGAAACTGGTATATTTCCTGTCGTCAGGATTTTATCAAATGCGGGGTGCTGACAGTGAAAGAAACAATAATGAACTGGCTGACCCATACCGGCTGGACGAATAACTTCACGAATTTTGGCATTAATTTGCTGATTGCTATTGCCATCTATCTTGCCGGTAAATGGCTGGCACGACGCATAGTAAAACTAATTGATAAGCTGATGCTTAAACGACAGCTTGATGAGGTGCTGAGGCAGTTTATCTGCAGTATTCTTAGTGTTCTGCTGTCGTTTGTTGTCGTACTGATTGCTCTTGAGCAGGTTGGTGTTGATACCACTTCGCTGTTAGCGCTTCTCGGTGCTGCCGGTTTAGCGGTAGGTCTGGCTCTGAAAGATTCTTTGTCGAACTTCGCCTCCGGTGTCATGCTGATTCTCTTTAAGCCGTTTAAAGCAGGCGATTTTGTTGAAGCGGGTGGCAGTAAAGGGGTTGTTGAAAACGTGGGCATGTTCACGACCCAGATGCGTACCGCTGATAACAAGGAAATTAATGTTCCCAATGCCAATATTTATGGCTCGACCATTGTTAATTATTCAGCTAAGCCAACCCGCCGTATTGATCTGGTGATTGGTGTCGGTTACGACGATGACCTGAAAAAAGCCAAAACCATTCTGGAACGTATCGTTCAATCAGAACCCCGAATTCTTGATGAACCTTCAGCGGTGATTGCAGTGTCAGAGCTGGCTGATTCCAGCGTTAATTTTGTGGTGCGTCCATGGGTTAAAACGGCCGACTATTGGGAAGTAAAATGGTTTTTGACGGAAGAAATCAAGCTGGCTTTTGATGCTGAAGGCATTTCTATCCCGTACCCTCAGCAGGATGTCCATATGCACCCGGTGCAGAGCGCTGCCTGATTCAATGAGTCAAGTTGAGTGCTTCCAGAGGTTCCAGAAGTGTTTGAGCTGAAAGTCTTAAGCCTTTCAGCTCATCTTCATTGAGATCGGGCAGGATGTGGTTCTCAATGCCCTGACTGCCAACGATGGTGGGTATGCTCAGGCATACGTTTTCGATTCCGTACTCTCCTTCCAGCCGCACGCTGACCGGAAGTATGCGTCTTTGGTCGTCTCTTATGGTGCGCAGGATTCCCGCGATGACCAGTCCTATCGCCCAGTTGGTGTGGCCTTTGCTGGCAATGATATCGTAGGCGGCATTCTTGACCCGACAGAACAGGGTATCCATTTTTTCAACATCAAACTCGCGACCATTAATGGTGTTTTCCTGCACAGGCAAGCCGCCAATGGCTGCAGAGCTCCACACTGCAATTTCAGAATCTCCGTGTTCGCCGAGAATGTAGGCGTGAACAGAATTGGGAGAAACGTCGTAGTATTGTGCCAGAAGTGTCCGGAACCTTGATGTGTCCAGATAGGTTCCCGTTCCAATAATAAGTTGCCTTGGTCGTGCACTGAGACATTGCATTGCCTGAGTCAGAATATCCACCGGATTGCTGGCAATTAGTAGCAGGGCATTGGGTGCATAGCGATCAAGCTCCCGTGCAATCATTTCAAAGACTGAAATATTACGCTTCAGCAGATCAAGGCGGTTTTCGTCAGGGCTGGACTGGCTGACTCCGGCGCAGATAATCACCAGTCCCGCTCCTTCCAGATCTTCAAAGTCGCCTGCCCTGACAGTACAGCGCCCTACGAGCGGCTGACCATGCATAAGGTCCAGTGCTTCGCCTTCTGCCCGCGAGACGTTTTTATCGATGAGCACAAGCTCTGTCGCCAGCTGTTGCTGGAAGATGGCAAAGGCGGCAGCCATTCCTACGTAACCGGTGCCGATGATTCCGATTTTCTGAATATCCATCATGCAGGGTTCCCAAGCAGTAAGGAATTGTTCGGAATCTAGGAGGCTGTCCGAGAATAGTCTGCCCTACTGCGATGGCAGCAAATTGGTCTGAAAAATCGCTTTTGTTCGTCAAATAGCTCGCTATTCTCCTTACAAAACCGCTTTTTCATCCTCAATTTTCTGCCATCCTCGCTACGGGCGCTATTCTCGGACAGCCTCCTAGTCTATGTGAATGATTCCGAGTAGAAAAGAGCAGAGAGATAAAGCCTGACGAAATCCTTTACGCAGGGTAGATGCCACCCAGTATTCTGCAATGACTGGCTCCTGTTACCTCTGGCAGGTTACCTGGCTGGTTTTCAAGCGCCTGCCGTGCCAGCCAGGCGAATGCCGCAGCTTCTACCCAGTCAGGATGTATTCCCAATGCTTCTGTCGTTGACAGGGAGTGATCGGGCAGTAACTGTTGTATACGCTTGATCAGGGTGAGGTTATGGGCGCCACCACCACACAGGTACAAGGCCTGACAGTCGGGTGCATAGCGTTGAATATCATGGGCAATAGTGCTTGCCGTCAGCTGGCACAGTGTAGATTGCACGACAGCAGGCGAAAGATGCCGGAATGGTTCCAGCCTGTTGTTCAGCCAGTCCATATTAAACCGTTCACGACCCGTGCTTTTGGGTGGTGTCAGTTGAAAGTAAGGCTCTTTGAGGAAGTGATCCAGTAGTTTTTGATCAAAACGGGCGGAATCTGCCCACTGACCCTTTTCATCATAAGGCTGGTCGAGATGGTAAAGACACCACTGATCCATCAGAATATTGCCCGGACCTGTGTCAAAGCCCCTGACAGGCTGGTTGTCCAGAATGGTCAGGTTTGCCATACCACCAACATTGATAATGACGCTGTGCTGGTCAGTCTGACGAAAGACCGACTGGTGGAAGGCCGGAACCAGTGGAGCCCCCTGGCCACCTGCCGCCATATCACGGCGCCGGAAATCAGCGACAACCGTTGTATGAGTCAATTCGGCGATCAGACTGGGGTCGCCAATCTGCAGGGTGAAGTTTTTTTCAGGCCGGTGCCGGATCGTTTGTCCATGGCTACCTATGGCAATAATACTGTCTGGTTTATGCTGACTGACTTTCAGGAGTGACTGAACGGCGTTGGCGCTTTCCCTGGCAAAAGCTGGCTCGGCTTCCGCTAACCTCTCGATCTCGTTCTCACCGGGTAAAGTCAGCTCAACCAGAGCTTGTCTCAGTTTGTCTGGTAATGGGTGAGAATGGGATGCCAGCAGGCGGCAGGATGAGTGATTAAATTCAACCAGTACCGCATCTATGGCATCCAGACTGGTGCCAGACATCAAACCAATAAACAGTTGTTTCATAATGAAAACCCGGTTGTAGCGTGGCGACGGGCAGAAGCTTGTATCACTGAGCAGCTGCCAGCATGGTCTTCTGGTGTGCTTTCTGATGGTGATCAAGCTGCGCCAGAATGCCGGTTTTATGTTGTTTAAAGCGAGCCATTTCAGATTTGGGAACCGGCTTGGCATCAGGCAATTTAACCGTTACCGGATTTCTGTGTACGCCGTTGACACGGAATTCGTAATGCAAATGGGGGCCGGTGGCCCAGCCGGTAGAACCCACATAGCCTATAACATCGCCCTGATTAACCCGCGAACCTTTTCGCAATCGCTTATTCAACCGGCTTTGATGAGCGTAGACCGTAACGATGTTGTTGGGGTGCTCAATAAATACGACGTTACCAAAACCGTTTTGCCAGCCTGCAAATGAGATTCTGCCATCGCCTGCTGCTTTTATCGGAGTGCCTGTTGGAGCTGCGTAATCAACACCGCGATGGGGGCGTTTGGTTTTAAAGACCGGGTGTAAGCGATCAGGATTAAAGTTTGAGCTGATACGGGTAAAGTCTACCGGCGTGCGCAGAAAGGCTTTTCTCATGCTTTTGCCATCCGGTGTGTAATAGCTGCTGTTGCCGTTTTTGTCTGTGTATCGAATGGCTGTGTAGTCTTTGCCGTTATTAACAAAGGTTGCTGCGAGGATATTACCATTGCCCAGTTTTTGATCGCCGTTGTCATCCGCGAGGTAACGTTCTTCATACACGACGCTGAAACTGTCACCGGAGCGAATATCCAGAGCAAAGTCGATGTCCCAGCCAAAAATGCCTGCAAGCTCCATGGTCAGGCCATCGGTCAAACCGGCTCTCTGGCTGGCAAGGAACAGTGAGTTCGTGATTTCGCCTTCTGCATAGGCAGTGCGAATCTGGGGCTCCAGAATGACTTCCTCAGCGCTATACCCGTCGGCTGTCTGCTGAAAAAGGATGCTGCTCAGGCGGTCACGGACATAGCGGAACTGGGTTAATTCACCATTATGATTAACCCGGAATTCCAGTGTTTGTCCGGGGCGTATGTTGGCAAGTTGTTTGCCGAAGTCAGGTGTCTGACTGATGTTATAGACGACCCTGGCTCCCAGCCCCTGCTGGGCAAACAGGCTGGACAGGTTGTCGCCACTGGCTATGACAATGCTTTGCCATCGACCCAAAGCTGCCCGCTCTTTTGCCTGACGCTCAGCCTCTTTCCTGGCGAGCCTGATGGCTTCTGAGTCAGGTTCCGGTGCTTCATTAAGCTCTTTACTTAGAAAGGGGCGGGTTCTTCTGGAGATATCATTTTCCGGAGGTTCTTCCTTAAATGCGTCAATTTCCAGAGTGATGCGAGTTCTGTTAGCTTCGACGTCAGTTGACGGCACAAGCCCGATTAACAGCAACAACAGAATAGAAACACCTGTAACCAGCATCAGGTGTCGTCTGGGGAAATAGGGCAGGCGACCGTCTTTACTGCATACACGGGTTGCACCTGTTGAGACAACCTTAGTCATTTTAATCTGGGAGAATAGTCATTTTATTGCAATATAAACAAATTATAACGTTAAAAACTACCAATTGAATTGATATATAGTGATAAACGATTTGAAAAAAGGTCAGGGAGAACTACCTTTGCCGTTTTATCGCTGGCTTTCAGAAGTTTTAATCACTGCCCTCTGAACGCTTTTTGTATGGAAAAATACTATACGGCTTTGTTCTTGAGTGCTTTTTCATGTATTTTGTGCGATCCGATTTTTACAAGAGCCGCATGTGCAGGAAACATAAATGTCTGAGAATCAAAACCAACTGCTGAAAGATCTGCAGGCCCGCCAGCTCATCGCGCAGACTACTGCCGTCGAGGAACTGGACGCTCATCTGAGCGAACAGCCTCGGGTTCTTTATTGCGGCTTTGATCCGACAGCAGACAGCCTGCATCTGGGGCATCTGGTGCCTTTGCTGGTACTGAAGCGTTTTCAGATGGCTGGCCATAAGCCTGTTGCGCTGGTCGGTGGTGCAACGGGTCTGATTGGTGATCCCAGTTTCAAGGCTGCCGAACGTCAGCTGAATACGCCTGATATCGTTGCAGGCTGGGTAGACAAGATTAAAGGTCAGGTGAGTCAGTTTATTGACTTTGACTGCGGTGAAAACTCCGCAATGGTCGTGAACAATCTGGACTGGACCGGTGAAATAAGTGCTTTGGATTTCCTGCGTGAAATCGGCAAGCACTTTTCTGTCAATGCCATGATTAACAAAGAGTCTGTTCAGCAGCGTATTAACCGCGAAGGTGCCGGTATTTCCTTTACCGAGTTCTCCTATGCCCTGCTGCAGGGTATGGACTTTGCCGAGCTGAACAAGCGCTATGACTGCACGCTGCAGGTGGGCGGCAGCGATCAGTGGGGCAACATTGTCGGTGGTATCGACCTTTCCCGTCGAATGAACCAGTCTCGCACCTTTGGTCTGACCGTCCCTCTGATCACCAAGTCTGACGGTACCAAGTTTGGTAAGACTGAAGGCGGAGCGGTGTGGCTGGATCCATCCAAAACCTCTCAGTATGCGTTTTACCAGTTCTGGATGAATACGGCTGATGCGGACGTTTACCGCTTTATGAGCTTCTTTACCTTCCTGAGTCAGGAGGAGATTGATGGTATCAAGAAAGCCGACGAAGAGCGTGAAGGTCGCCCTGAAGCCCAGCGCATTCTGGCACAGGAAGTGACTCGTCTGGTGCATGGTGAAGAAGGCCTGCAGGCAGCAGAGCGCATTACCGAATCTCTGTTCTCCGGTGACATTTCCAACCTGTCCGAGACTGATCTGGAACAGCTGAAGCAGGATGGTCTGCCTAGTGCAACCATCAAGCTGGACGAGCTGGAAGGTCAGGCCATGACCCAGCTGTTTGCTGAAGTAGGCATGGTTAAATCAGGTAAGCAGGTAAAAGACGCTCTGGGTCGTAATGCTGTCTTCTTCAATGGAGAAGCCCGTGGCGCTGCTGATAATATGAACCTGACGGAGTGTTTTGCAAAAAACAACGCCCTGTTTGGTCGCTTCTTCCTGGTGAAACTGGGTAAGAAAAATCACTTCCTGTTTGAAGTGGTTTAAGACTGAATAGTCTGTCTGGTTAGCCGTTAGACTCGAAAACGCCGCTTTGCATGATAATCAAAGCGGCGCTTTTATTGGGTCATTAAAAATGACTGACATCACTTCTCTTTAAATTTAAAACAAGAATAACGAAAACACTTCATATCGTCCGGCCATTCATTCACTGGCATACCAGCTTTCTGTTTTAAGTGCTGTAAAAACTGTTTTGGTTGAGGTAGTTGCTCCCAGACCTGAGGCAAAAACGTTGCTGAGTAATGAGCATTTTCTATCACCAGACCGTCCTGACCGGGAATCAGTTGTTGGAGCAGGTCGTCCTCAGAACTTATGTTCATTCCCGACAATGGACTGAGAATGGAAATTTCGATGTCTATCTCGTTCAGCTCTGCTTCAGCCACCGGATGAAAGCGCGGGTCGCGAAAGGCCGCCGCAAAAGCGTTGTGGATGATGTCTTCAATCAGGGGGCGCCTGACTTGCAATGACCCGATACAACCGCGCAGGTTGCCCTGTTTTTGCAGGGTGACAAAGGTTGCTCGGGGTTCGTAGAACAGTGCAGGAAGGTCATCGGCAGGTGCTTCCGGAGGAAGCCCTTGCCGACAGCTGTCAGCTATGGCTTTTCGGGCAAAGCGGAGCAGTTCTTTTTGTTGAGGTAAGCTCAGTTCCATCGCGGTGAATCCCAATCGTTCTACCACACATTCTTTCTTCCAAAAGACAGACTATCACTGAATGGCAAAGGCGCCATAACCCACCACACGCTTCTTGTCCCCAGCGGTATCACCAGAGTTGCGGACATCCAGTGTTTGTACTTCCATGCCCCGTCTCTGGGCTACTTTCAGCATGCCATTAATAGGGCTGCAACCACAAGCCTGCCCACCGGTCAGGTCTGTTGTCAGCTGTTCGATGGCTTTTACCGTCAGGTTATCCCGACGCTGAGCTTCTTCGTAACTATGGTAATGGCTGAGATCGGAGCTGATGATAATTAATGTATCGTCCTGACCCCAGAGAAAATCAATCACTTCTGCTACTGCCAGAGCGGAAGCCTGACCCACTACAAGCGGAACAAGACTGAACTGGTCGAGGCAGGACTGTAGAAATGGCAGCTGTACTTCCAGACTGTGCTCCATGGAATGAGCCAGTGGGAGTACCTGAACCTGACTGAACCGGCCAAGAGCTGCCATGGCCGGTCTGTCCAGATGAACACTGCCCAGCGGCGTCATGAAATGATCTGCATCCGGAAGTGCAAGCCCTTCAAAAGCCACCTGATGTGAAGGGCCGAGCAATACCACCCGACGAATATTGTCACGGTAGGGTTCCAGTAATTGATAAGCACTGGCAGCAACCGGGCCGGAATAAATATAACCGGCATGGGGAACAATCAGTGCTTTGGGAGACAGGTCGCGCTGGTCGGCTTCCTGAAGCATATTGAAAACGACTTTCTGAAGTATGTTTGGGTCGTCAGGGTAGAAAGCCCCGGCCACAGCAGGTTGGCGAACGGTCATTGAGTCATCCCCCACAGAAGTAAGCTCTATAATTATAGCCAGCGTTTTCTGCATTTCTTTTACAGAATAGGCGGTTTGTTGTCGAGTTACATAAAAGGCAGGTTATCTCTATTTTCTGAAATGCACGAGACCTTTTTCAGTAAACAGGCCAACTGTTGAGTTGGATCAAACTGCTTCGGTTCAGTGTTTATCAGGGCAGTATTTCTCAGTATGGTTTTCAGTGACAGAATTTAAGATTTCCTGAGTCTGGACGCGGATAAGTACTCGGCCATACGGAATCGAATATTTCTGGCTTATTGGGCAGGTGCTCTGCAAGGCGCAACGGCGGGAGCATAGCAAGCTATGTGACCAGAGTTGCAACGCAGTCAGAGTGCCTGAGCAATGAGTCAGAAAATATGATTTCGTATGGTTGAGTACTTAAATGAAAGGAGAGCTTATTATGAGTGAGAATACGATCCGGCATCCTCCTGAGTTCTGGCCAACGCAATGGTGGCACACGCTGGATGACAGTCGTATTCAGTGTGACGTCTGTCCACGTGCCTGTAAGCTAAGGGAAGGGCAGCAGGGACTTTGTTTTGTCAGGGCAAGGCACAATGATCAGATTGTTTTGGCCAGCTATGGTCGTTCCAGTGGCTTTTGTATTGACCCCATTGAAAAAAAACCTTTAAACCATTTTCTGCCAGGAACGCCTGTGCTCTCCTTTGGCACTGCAGGTTGTAACCTTGCCTGCAAATTCTGTCAGAACTGGGATATGAGTAAATCAAGGCAGATGGATACGCTGGCTGATCAGGCCATGCCGGAATCTCTTGCCCGGGCAGCGTTGCAATCGGGTTGTCGCAGTATGGCGTTTACCTACAATGATCCCATCATTTTTATGGAGTATGCGACAGATGTTGCACAGGCAGGGCATGAACTGGGTATTAAATCTGTGGCGGTCAGTGCGGGGTATATTTGTGATGGACCCCGTGAACAATTTTTCAGGCACATTGATGCAGCCAATATTGATTTGAAAGCTTTTACTGAATCGTTTTATAAAAAGATCTGCGGCGGATCATTGCAGCCGGTTCTGGACACGCTTCTCTACTTAAAACAGGAGACAGGTGTCTGGTTTGAAATCACAACGTTACTGATTCCCGGTGAAAATGATTCAGATCCGGAGCTTCATGCCATGTCTACCTGGCTGGCAGAAAACCTTGGGCCTGATGTCCCTCTGCATTTCACCGCTTTTCACCCTGACTGGAAAATGAGGCGTCATGCCTATACTCCGGGCAGCACTCTGTCAAGGGCTCGAAAGATTGCCCTGTCTTATGGATTACATTATGTCTATACCGGTAATGTGCATGACAATCAGGGAGGAAGTACCTGGTGTCACCAGTGCGGCGAGTTATTGATTGAGCGTGACTGGTATGAGCTGGGTGTGTGGAATCTTCATCAGGGTACCTGTAAGGCGTGTGGCACAACGGTGGCTGGCGTTTTTGAGCGGACACATGGTGACTGGGGGAGAAAACGAATCCCTGTAAAAATGAAGTCCTGATTTCTTCTCAGTGTACCTGTTGTGCCTTCCCGGCTGAATTCTGACTATCGGAATAAAAAACCTTCGACTACTTTTTCTTCGACTACTTTTGCATGTGTTGCAGCTGTTTATCAATAAACAGCTGTTCACTAACGCTATTCACTAACCCTATTCACAAATAAAAGTATTCGGGAGTTGTCGTGAGTTCCAGAGCATTATTACCGTTCTCTGCCAGATTAATGATTTCCGGTAGTCTTATCGGTTTGACAGGAGCAGGGCTTCAGGCCGCTGAACCTGAAATTCAATATGACCAAAAGAATAAGGCTGCCTATATTACTTTCACCGAGACGAAAACCGAAACGCTAAAAATAAAAGCGGATACATCCAAACTATGGAAAACACCCGAGCAGGATGCGTATTACCTCAAGGCTCTGGATGTTGATGGTGATATAGCCAGTGGACGATTTCTTCCCATTGAAGAAATTCCGGCTTCACAGCTGATTAGCAAGAACAAGCTTGGTGCCGTTATCTCACAGCCTGCCGTTGCCGACCGGATGATGCATGATGCAGCGCTGCATGCCTACGACAGTTTTACCCGCCTTACAGGGAGTATTCTCAGTGGCAGGATTCCTCCCGCAGCGCTAATGGGCAATCCTGAAGTAAGGCTGAATGATCGGCCGTCATCTCATTGGCTGGCTTATCAGGACACGGATGATGAAGCGGCCGTTGATTACCTTGGACAGGAGGATATTGGTCAGAGCGATGCAGCGACCGGGCACGATACCTTTAACCGGTATTCACAGGCTGTCACCAACGGAGCCAGGGCTTTTGTGTACGGTGAATGGTTTGGATTGATGCAAGTCTATGGTCACTTTCTGGATCAGAAAAAGGTCAATGGCATGGCTGGGTTTAAGTCCAATGGCTATGGCATTCAACTGTCCATGCTGCGCCCGGTGGGTAGTGAGTGGTTGATCGGTGTTTATGGTGCCTGGCAGAAGTTAACCGCTGATCTCAAAGACTTCAATGGTGAAGTAGAATCCGGAACCTGGCGTTTGGGGCCGACCATTGCCTGGCGGCATGGGCCAGTGCATGCTGAAGGACTGGTGACGTATAACTGGAATTCGATTGACAGTAAAAGTCATGGTTATAAGGCAGATTATAAAAGTAAGCAGTGGGACGTCTACGGTCGTGTTGGCTATGATCTGGATTTAAGCCATATGTCCAGTGGCTTAACCCTGACACCTGAAGCCCAGATTATGTACGTTAACCAGAACCGGGATGATTTTAACTGGTTTACCAATATGGTCAAAAAAGGCAAAAGCAGTGGCTGGGTGTCACGATTGGGTGCGATGCTGACCTATCAGCAAGAACAGTTCAGCCAACCCTTTGAGCTCAAGCTGTCATTGGGCTGGCAACATTCTGATTTGAAAACCGATGACTTGAAAGTGCAGGGGCAAAGGTACAAGTACGATCATTACGATCAGAACGGTGCCTACTATTCCATTGGGCTGGATACGTTTCTCAATAAGCAGCTGAATCTGAGTCTTGCCTATGGTGGTGTCTGGATGAAGGAATCATTGTCTCATCATATTCTGGCCGGATTGGAATTTCGTTTTTGATAAGCCAGACAGAAAATCTGCCGGTCAAGGTGTCTAAGCCCTTGGTCGGCAGATTTTCTGCTTAACTGCCTTCTTTGGAAAGCTCTGAAATTTCTTTCAGGCGATTAACCACTTTGTAGTTGAGTGAACCTTTGGTGTACTCATTCTTACTATTCAGGTTTCCTGGCTTGCAGCCTGTCAGCAGCTCCAGCGCTTCTTCTGCATGACTGACTGCATACACGCTGAACTGTTTGGCGCGAACCGCATCAACCACTTTCTGGTGCAACATCAAATTGCGGACATTGGCTGCCGGTATGATTACGCCCTGATCACCGGTCAGCCCTCTGGCGGCGCAGAGATCGAAGAAACCTTCAATTTTTTCGTTAACGCCGCCAATCGCCTGAACTTCACCGTACTGGTTCATGGAGCCGGTGACCGCAAAGCTTTGTTTGATCGGCGTGTCGGTCAGAGCAGAAATGAGGCAGCAAAGCTCTGCCAGAGAAGCGCTGTCACCGTCTATATAGCCGTAGGACTGCTCCATTGCCAGGCTGGCAGAAATCGCCAGCGGGAATTTCTGGGCGTATTTATTCCCCAGGTAACCGGAGATGATCATAACGCCTTTGGAGTGAATGGCCTGACCCAGTTGCACTTCACGCTCAATGTCCACAATGCCCTGAGAGCCCGGGTAAACAGCAGCAGTGATTCTAGCCGGAGAACCAAAACTGGTGTCGCCTATTGTCAACACGGTCAGACCATTAATCTTGCCAACTTTCTCGCCTTCTGAATCGATCAGGATGCTGCCTTCAAGCATTTCATCCAGAATCTGCTTACTGACTCTGCCGGTACGCTCGGCTTTGGCGGCAATGGCGCGGTCAACATGCTCATGGTTGATTTTACGGCCTCGACCCATTCGGCGAATGAAGTCTGCTTCTGCCAGCAAGTCGAACAGGTCACCGATTTTGGCTGACATTTCCCGTTGATGTTCTGCCATACGTGAACTTTGTTCCACCATGCGGGAGACTGCCGAAGCCGTGAGCGGAGGGTAACCTTCGTCGTCTGCCCGGTTTTTCAACAGCTGTGAAAATGCCTGAACGGAGTCGGGATCACGAACAATACGGTCATCAAAATCAACCAGCACCCGGAACATTTCATGGAAGTCCGGATCAAGCTGCTGAAGAACGTAATAAATGTCCCTTGAACCCACCAGAATGATTTTGACATTCAGCGGGATTTCTTCCGGATTCAGAGTGATGGTGTTCAGCATCCCCAGTTCGGCATAAGGGGATTCTATTTTCAGCTGCTTTTCTTTGAGGGCACGCTTCAGTGCTTCCCAGACAAAGGGCTCTTCCAGCAGTTTGTTGGCATCCAGCAGCAAATAGCCACCATTGGCCTGATGCAGTGAACCGGGGCAAATCTGGCGGTAGTTAGTAACCAGTGCGCCCATTTCACTGGCGTATTCGATGCGTCCAAACAGGTTTTTATAGCTTGGGTGTGATTCGTAGATAACCGGCGCAGCTCCGTTGTCTTCCAGAGCAACCACCAGGTTCGGAGAGTAAAGTTCAATCAGTGCCGCCCGTTTGGTTGAATCTTCTTTGGACTCCATGGCACGATCGTCGGCCAGCAGGTCAATCACTGACCGGTGCAAATGTTGCTTGACCGCTTCAAGGTACTCCAGAACACTTTTCTGATTGTTGTATTCTTTACGAAGCGGTTTCAGCAGAGGTTCCAGCGCCTGATCAATGGTGTTTTGATTCAGTTTCTGAAGCTTTTCGTTGGATTCACGCTTCCACTGGGGCAATTCGACCAGAGACTCGTTGAGCATTGTCTCCAGTTCACTGATGTCATTATTAAATTTGATGCGTTTTTTATCCGGCAGCTGGGCGAACTCGGTTTCATCCATGGCTTTACCCTTTTGCATAGGGGTAAAGCTGAGGGAACCCTGATCTCTGTAAAGGGCGATATCCCGCTTCAGTGCTTCCTGCTCGATTTCGTCAATGGTCTGGTCGTAGCGCTTGTTAAACTCTCTTTCGATCAGGCTTTTTCGTTGTTGATAGGTCGGATTTTCAAAGGCCGCCGGGAAGGTCAGCAGCAGGTTATCAACAAACCCTTCAAAATCCTTTTGTAGTTTGTTGCCGTGACCAGCCGGAAGGCGCACAGCTTTCGGCTCGCGGCTGTTATCAAAATTGTTGATATAAGCCCAGTCGTCCGGAGGACTTTGGCGCTTGGCTTCGGTTTCCAGGTACTTGCGTAAATAGGACATTCGTCCTGTACCGGATTCGCCCATGACATAAATGTTATAACCGGTCCGGTGCATCGCTACACCAAACTGTATGGCACTGGTCGCACGCTCCTGCCCCAGAATGCCAACATAGTTTTCTAACTCATCGGTCGATTTAAAACCGAGCTCTTTGACTGGCTGTTTTGCAATAAGTTGATTGGTTGATAGTTTGAGTTTTTTCACTAAAGCCTGCCACTTACCTTTCTATGATTCCGGGTGATGATGAACATTTCTGTGGGAAAAACGTCCACATCTCAGGTGCTGCAAGAGCTACCAGTCGAATCGTTCAATATCATGTGTGAATAGGATAATGCTTTTTAACAATAGATGTTACGGCTGGCCGAAAAAAACTACCGACTTTTACAGTAGATACCGATAAAGTAATCAATGCGGGTGCATGAAATGGAACATCTGTGCTCTTTTGCATTATTTCTGTTGACATATTTTCAACTTGTAGCTGTTTTGTCGGTAGCGCTTTGTTTGACTGGCTTGCGTAATCAAGAGATGTATCAGGGACTGGAGGTGACGGGTGAGACGTGTGATCAGGCTTTTAACCTATCTTGGCTTTTTGTGTTCCATGACTGCTGCGGCAGCCGATTCAGTAGTGAACAGGCTTGAGAGTCTGATCTCTGAATTACCTGAAGGCAGTGTTTATTCGATACAGGTCAGGGACCCGATAAAAGGCAATGTGCTTTTTGAACAGGGAGCGCATCTCAACCTGATTCCTGCCAGCACCCTGAAAGTACTGACTGCCACTCTGGCCTATGATGCTTTGGGGCAGGAATTCCGTTACAACACCTCCATTGCCTCAGAGAACAAGGTCACCAGAAAAGGCGTAGTGAAAGGTGCCGTTATGCTGTCGTTCAGTGGTGATCCATCACTGAAACGTGAGCATCTGAATGATCTTGTGGCTCAATTAAAAGAGAAAAAGATTACAACGATTGCCGGAGACCTCTGGCTGGATGGTGCAGTTTACTCTGGGTACGATCGTGCTGGTGGTGTGAGCTGGGATGATTTGAACATCTGTTTTGCGGCCCCGGCAGCTGCCATGATTCTGGATCGAAACTGCTTTTATGGCTGGTTAAAGCCGGGTAAAAAAGAAGGTGATCCGGCGATCATGGAGTACGACAGACCAGAATGGAATCTGGAAGTGGACAATCAGGTGGTGACAGAGAGTTTGCCCGAAGGTGAACGCTGTACCCAGAAGGTTCGTCCGTCTGCTGATTTTGAATACGCTTTACAGGGCTGTATCTCGCCTAAATCAAGACCGCTGAGAATGGCTTTCTCTGTCAGTAATGTTGAACGGGCTGTTGAGCGATTTATGTATGACCTGCTGGAACAGCATGACATTCAGCTCAAGGGACGCATCATTGCCGGGCGGCCTGAACTGAATATGCCGTATATTCTTGCGGAACATCACTCCGAAGCGCTACCCGAACTGCTTCGCCCCGTGCTTGAAGATTCTGACAATCTCTATTCTGACAGTATTTTGAAAACCGTTGGCCATCAGACATCAGGTAAAACCGGATCTTATGCCAGTGGCATTGAATCAGCCAGAACGCTTCTGGGTAATAAAGGTGTTGGTTTTGGTTCCAGTCGTCTTGTGGACGGTTCGGGTCTTTCCCGTTATAACTTTATCAGCGCTGCAACGCTGGTAGACATTTTGATGCTGGGTTGGAAGCAGTGGGGGGAAGAAAGCCCCTGGCTTACTCAGCGCAAACGTAAGGAGCAATGGTTTAAAACCGGCTATATGAGTGGCGTGCGCAGTATGGCGGGTTATGTTTTCCCTGATAACGGCAGGCCGCTGGTGTTTGCGGTGATTCTGAATGGTTTGATGCCGCCCTTGCCAGCCACTGATCAGGAGATGCGAGCCTTCAAGCAGGATATCAGGGCATTCCATCGTTCTTTTTTGAAAGTGTTGGGTGATTCCGGTAAAACATTAGACATAAGTGCTAAGTAATAAAGCTTGTTAATTTTCTACATTTGAAATTAACCGGAGAGGTTCTATATTCCTTGACGGTCAATACAGAAAGAGATCAACAGACTGGACATTCATTAATGCCGGTCTGTTTAAATTCGAATGCAGAGTGACAGAGAATTAGAGCGACAGACAAAAAAAATGCATTTCTCAAAGATTCAGTGCAACAGCGTTCAAACAGCAATGCGCAGTCATAGCAATGCGATATCAACAATAACAGTCAATTGCTCTATTCGCAGAAGCATGACAACGTTTTAAACAAAAACAATGGGAAACTGAACGGGGCGACGATGATCAGGATCGATAACCTTAAAAAGTCCTTTGGCGATTTCTGTGCGGTTGATGGCATTACTTTTTCCGTAGAACCCGGAGAAGTGCTTGGTTTTCTGGGTCCTAATGGAGCCGGTAAGTCCACGACCATGAAAATGCTGACAGGATTTATCAAACCTTCAGGCGGTACGGTATCTGTTTTTGGTCATGATATTGAACAGGCACCCTTACAGGCCAAAAAAATCATCGGCTATCTGCCAGAAGGCGCACCAGCCTATGGCGACATGACGGTTCATCAGTATCTGGGATTCATTGCCCGGGTTCGTGGTTTTTCAGGTGATGAGCAGCAAAGCCGAATAAACAGAGTGGTCGAACAATTAGCCTTGCAGGCGGTTTTGCATCGTCCGATTGATAATCTGTCCAAGGGTTTCAAGCGCCGTGTTGGCATTGCTCAGGCGATTATTCACGATCCACAGGTGTTGATTCTGGATGAGCCGACCGATGGACTCGACCCTAACCAGAAGCATCAGGTGCGGGAATTAATCCGAAGTCTCTCAAAAGACAAGATTGTTATTATCTCTACTCATATTCTTGAAGAAGTCAGTGCGGTCTGTTCGCGGGCAATGATTATTGCCAATGGCAGAGTGCTTGCTGATGCCACGCCTTCAGAACTGGAAGCGCGTTCCCGATATCATCACGCTGTCACCGTTGAGCTGGATACGGATGACAATGTGCAGTCAGCCATTGAGGCTTTGCCCGGCGTTAAAGCCGTAGAAATTTCTGGTTCTATACCGGGACGCTTTACCCTGATTCCGAATGATGACAGTTCCGTCTTCAATGCGTTAACCGGTCTCGTGGCTGCCAATGGCTGGGAAGTTAAAGAGCTGTATGTTGAAAGTGGTCGTCTGGATGATGTGTTCAGGGATCTGACCACCACGGGTGATAACCGGGAGGTGGCTGAATGAACGGTACCGGCATTATTTTCAGGCGTGAGCTGGGTAGCTACTTTGCGACACCTCTCGCTTATGTGTTTATTGTGATTTTTCTGATGCTGACAGGTGCCTTTACCTTTTATCTGGGGCGTTTCTATGAAATGCGTCAGGCAGACCTTTCAGCATTTTTTAATTTCCATCCATGGCTCTATCTGTTTCTGATTCCTGCCATCAGCATGAGATTATGGGCAGAAGAGCGCAAAACCGGTACTCTGGAACTGCTTTTGACATTGCCCATCAGCCTGAATCAGGCTGTGCTGGGTAAGTTTCTTGCCGCCTGGGTGTTCAGTGGCATTGCTTTGGCACTTACCTTCCCTATCTGGATTACGGTCAATTACCTTGGGCAACCCGATAACGGTGTGATTCTGGCGGGTTATATTGGAAGCTGGCTGATGGCCGGTGGCTTTCTGGCCATTGGCTCGTGCCTCTCGGCCATGACCCAGAATCAGGTCATTGCCTTCATTATGACGGTAGTCGTCTGTTTTCTGTTCGTGCTGGCGGGTTTTCCTCTCGTTCTGGATGCATTCCGGGGCTGGGCACCTCAGTGGCTGGTGGATGGCATTGCAGCTCTGAGTTTTATGACGCATTTTGATGCCATCAGCAAAGGCGTGCTCGATTTGAGAGACGTATTGTATTTCATCGTTATGATGCTGGCCTGGCTGATTGCGACTGCAATAACTATTGATATGAAAAAAGCAGATTAAGGAGCTGTCCATGTCACCGACCCTGACGAAACGACTGTTTTCAAAGGCCGGCTTATTGGTGCTGGCTCTGGTTACTTTGTTGCTGACGATTGGTGTCAGTCAACTGTTTAAAGGCGCGCGTGTCGATCTTACCCAGGATCGTTTATACACACTGTCCGAGGGTACGCACAACCTGCTGAATAATCTGGATGGCAAAGCAACATTGCAATTCTTCTATTCAGAGAGCCAGACCCGTGAGCTGCCTTTTCTACGAAACTATGCCAAGCGCGTTACCGAGCTTCTGGATGAGTATGTACTGGCGTCTGATGGCAAGCTGAAACTGGAAGTGATTGACCCGGAACCGTTTTCCGAAAATGAAGATAAAGCCGCTGAATATGGCTTACAGGCGGTGCCTCTGGGAGGTACTGGTCAGGAAGCTTATATGGGGCTGGTGATTTCCAATGATGAAGACGACAGTAAACGTGAAGTGATTGGTTTTCTCCATCCGGATAAAGAACGCTTTCTGGAGTACGACATCAGTAAGCTGGTGTATTCAGTGGTGCAGCAAGCACGTCCAAAAATCGGGCTGGTCAGCACCCTGCAGGTTAACGGTGGTTACGACATGATGAGTCGCCAGCCCTCCGGTCCATGGATGAGTATTTCTCAACTGCGACAGATGTACGAAGTGGATGATCTGGGTACTGTTTTTGATGTGGTACCCGAAGACATTAACCTGTTGCTGGTCGTACACCCAAAAGAGCTGACTGATCGAACTCGCTACGCCATCGATCAATACGTTGTGGGTGGTGGTCATGCCCTGATCTTTGTTGATCCCAATGCTGAATCCGATCAATCCGGTGGCGGAATGATGGGTGGCATGATGATGGGAATGGGGGGAGATAAGTCTTCCTCATTGCCAGACCTGTTCAAAGCCTGGGGCATAGAGATGGATAAAAATAAAGTGCTTGCTGATGCAACATTGGCGTTATCCGTTGGCTCGCCTTCGGGTCGCCCTGTGCGACATCTGGGCATTCTTGGGCTGAATGAGCAAAGCTTTAACCATGATGACGTTATCACGTCCTTATTAAACAATGTGAATGTGGCTACAGCTGGTGCAGTGCTTCAGCCGGAAAACGCTCAAACCACTATGGAAGTGCTGCTTCATTCAACGACAAATGCCATGTTGATGGACGCTTCGCTTTTCACCATGTTGTTTGATCCATCTTCTCTTTATAAGGACTTTAAGGCGACAGGTATTGAATACACTCTGGCTGCCAGAGTGACTGGTATGGTCAATACTGCTTTCCCTGATGGCAGACCTCCCGAGCCCCAGCCTGAACAGGCAGAAAGTGCTGAGGACGCCTTGATTGTTGAGGAGGAAGAGGAAGAAGAGTCAGAAACTCAGGCGAAAATGACAAAAGAAGAGGAAAAACCTGTAAAAGAGCTGCCTTCACACATTGCAGAATCCACAAAGCCAATCAATGTCATTGTGGTGGCTGATACCGATCTGCTAACTGACCGACTTTGGGTACAGAAGAACAACTTTTTTGGTCAGGAGATTGTTCAGCCTTTTGCCAATAATGGTGACTTGTTGATCAATATGGTGGATAACCTGACGGGTAATGCCGACCTGATCAGTATCCGCAGTCGTGGTCAGTTTTCTCGTCCATTTGATAAGGTCAACGAGCTGGAAAGACAAGCTGAAGCGCGCTTTTATCAAAAAGAAGAAGAGTTGAAACAGCAGCTTGCCGACACTGACTCAAAACTACGCCAGCTTCAGGCCGCTAAAGAGGGGGACGAAGCGCTGGTTCTCAGCCCTGAACAACAGGCTGAAATTGAGCGCTTTGTTCAGGAAAAGCTGAAGATTCGCAAACAGCTTCGAGATGTCCAGCATCAGCTCAGCAAGGATATAGAAAAACTGGGTACCCAGCTGAAGTTGATCAACATCCTGGCTGTACCATTACTCATTACGTTAATTGCTCTTGGGTACCGTATTGCAAGACGACGTAAGCGGTTTGGCTGAATAAACGTGTTGTCAGCGGGTTAGATGCCTGCTGACGATTTTTACTTTTAGAATCGTTACTATGGATAAACTTCAACCTTCCGATATTGACGGGAAATTCAAAGATCTTCCTGATGTCCCATACTATCGGGAGGTCGGTAGTTGTGAAGCTGCGATTGATCGTTTGTTTGAAGGTGAGGCCGAAAATCTTTGTGAACACGATGCCAAAGGCGGGGAGCTTTATATAAGTTATACCGCTTTGTACAAAGGCAAAAAGTGCTTTATCAAGATTATCCGTGAGGATAACCCTTACAGTAAAAACATTTTTTACAGTTACGAATGGAAATTAAAAGAGAACCTGAGTCAATATGGCTGGCTCGACTCTGTGGGTGCCGAGCTGGTAGTGCCAGATAAAGGCGCTGTTTTTAAACTTCAGGGGCAGTTGTACTATTTAACCAGTTACGAATACGTTCATGGGGCGACGCTGGTTGAGTTATATCGGGATTACATTATTGCTTCCCGTTACTTTCAGGCCGACAGTAAAAGAAAAAAACTGCTACAAAGTTTCAGACGTTGCGGACAAGTTCTTGCAGCCATTAACCATAATCCGGATGCGATCAATGGCGATACTGAGATGCTTTTCAAACAGCCTGTCAGATTACTGTTGTCTGATCGAAATGGTACTAACGAAATCTATGATGCAGCGAGTGATCGCTTTTATCTGATCGATCTTTCGGAAGAAGAGTGTGAAGGTAATAAAGGTGATGTGTACTCAAGCTTGAAATGCTGGCTCGACAACCTGACAGACCTGAATATACATGCCCAAAAAAAGTATGGCTCAGGCAAACGTAGCTTTAGCCATCTTTTTGTAGACTTGCTTGAAGCGTTTATTGAAGGTTACACAGACACTTTCCCTATACATGATCATGAGAAACTCTCGCTGATGATTAAGTCTATGGTTCGTGATGATCTGAAAGAGATCTGTCAGGATGAATCATGGCTTGAAAGCTTTGCGAATCTGATTGGTTCAAGGCTCTAGATCCAGACGTTCTCCTGCGTATTTATGCACCCTGCATGACGATAAAAGCATAAAACAACAGGTTCATTGACCCCTCTGACTTCGAAGCTGTGACTGGAATGGTATAGGACTTTTCAGTATCAGGCTGGCCGTTTGAACGGTAAGCCCTGAGTCGAAACCCTACATTAAAGTGTTCATTGTCCAGAAATGGATTTGGGATCGGGCTTTCAAACCGGTAATACGCATTAATAAAATCGTCCGTTTGCAGCTCCAGATTGATCACCCCGTCAGGGTATGGCCAGCTGCCAGATGGGTAGCTGAGTTGAACATTATCAAGTTTTATCAGGGAGTAGGTGTTGTCGCAGCCAGTGAGTGAAATAGAGAATTTAAAAGGGCGTCCTTTTTCTTCGTGTATATAAAGTAGGGGAATGTAGAGGCTGCTCTGATCGTCATAGGTTTCACGGAACCAGACCGAAACGCTGCATGTATCCGGACCTTCAATGAGTGTGTTGCTGTAGACGATTTCCGTTTTATAAGAGTAGCGCCCGACAATGATGATCAGGGCAAGAGTCGTTGCAAATACTTTAATGTATCGAAACATAATTGGTTGAATGAATCCGTTCCTGTTTATCAATATATACAGGGCTTGGAGGAGTCAGAGCAACCAGTGAAAAAAATGCCATAAAATTTTGGGTAGTGGGCCAGAACTGTTATATCGCGTGAATATTGACCCCAAACTCAACTTTATTAATCAATAATCCAATAACAATATCGTGCATCTTTTCGAGCTTTGAAAAACAAATTGTCTTTCTGGCCAACCGTTTAATCCAAGTCCGAAAATTAAGGTTTTTACGCTCTATCTTCTGAGTGTTTGCTTTACCAATAATATGCATGTTTTCATCAAGGTGTATGGTGGACCCCACTGTCAAGACAGTAAACCAACAAATTTAAGTTAAGTCCTGGCAGTGGTCCAAAGCCCTCATGCAAAGTGAATTGCCTTAGGCGTTTTATAACTCAACGACTGGTGTAATCGTTCAGTGTTGTAAAACTCAAAGTATTCATCCAGCCCAGTATAAAGCTCTGGAACAGTCTGAAATTCATGCGTGTACAGCCATTCATGTTTGACGGAGCGCCACAGCCTCTCGACAAAAATGTTATCCAGTGCTCGCCCTTTCCCGTCCATGCTGATACGTATTTCCCGTTCCTGAAGAGGTGCCAGAAAATCATTACTGGTAAACTGACACCCTTGGTCAGTGTTGAATATATCAGGTTCACCTTGTTCCAAAGCTCGACCCAGCGCATGAATACAGAAGTCTGCATCCAGTGTGTTCGACAGCTCCCAGCTGACCACGTAACGGCTGTACCAGTCAATAATGGCAACCAGATACATAAACCCCTGAGGCATCGGGCAGTACGTAATATCAGTACTCCAGACCTGATTGGGTCTCACAATATCAACGCCGTTCAACAAGTACGGGTAAACCTTATGCTCTTTGTTTCTCAGGCTTGTGCCCGGTTTTGGTCCGACAGCCTGTATGCCCATCAGCCTCATAAGTCGCTGTATACGCTTCCTGTTGACCGGAAAGCCCTGCTCATTCAGCCATGCAGTTATCTTACGACTGCCGTAAAACGGTGTACGTGTATACTGCTCATCAATGAGCCTCATCAGATTCAGATTCTCAGGGCTTTCCAAAGCTGGAGAAGCTTGGTAATACCAGCTTGACCTGCTTAACCCAACCAGTTCACATTGGCGCTGAATGCTGATCTTCGAGTGATCCGGGTCTATGCATCTCCGTTTGTCATCAATGGACATTGCCAGATTTTTTTTTCAACCAGTCCAGCTCCATTTTAAGCCGTCCGATCTCCTGATACAGGGGGGCAGTGAGCACATCTGGATCTACCTCTGGCCGTGCCCTGCCGAAGACTTCTGGAACCCCCTGGAGTAGCTGTCGCTTCCACTGGCTAACCTGAACGGCTGCAACTTCGTGTTCGCTTGCCAGCTGGTTTATGGTCTTTTCGCCCTTGTAGGCTTCGAGTGCTACCTGTGCCTTAAATTCGGGCTTATGTCGTTTTCTTTTTGCTGTCATGATTCCCTCCTGCAGGGTCATCTTACAGCCAGAAAACTTAACTTAGCTACCTGTCCAGTTTATGGGGTCCATCATAGTGTCGCTCATAGGCTCCCCAATCATCGGTGTAAAATTTATTAATACCAAATGGCTTCAGAAGTGTTTTGAGTTCTTTAAAAACTTCATCTTTCCGTTTTCCGAAAACATAAGCAAGCACGGTATTTGTAGCGTGATCAACAGCATACCAAAGCCAGCGTTGGTTCGATTTATCATGAACATACGACCACTGCTCATCTAGCTCAGCCTCTTGGCAGACAAGCCCTACATGAATAATTGCATCTGACTTGAGATCAATAGTTTGAATATTTGGGTTGACCTTTACCAGACCGCTTTCTTTTTTTTTAGAGTCTTTATTACTGTTGTCTTGCTTATTCCGAGTACTTTACTTGTATCCCTGATTCCGCTGCCATTTATTGCCATATCGATGATTTTTTCTTTAACGCCAGGCTCACAGGCCTTGTAGCGATATTCAAGCATGAAGGTTTTGATTTCACATTTGTCATTACAGCAATAGTATCGTGGAACATCATGAGTGCTGTATCCGAAAGGCCGAACTTGGTTACTGCCACATGTTGTACAGAGGACTTGCGTAAGGCACATTTTTAAACCGCATTTTTCAAAGTTGCCGAATGTCGTATTTTAGCAGACAGGGCTAGAATCACAGAACTGTGCCACTACCAAATTTTGCATCCTTTTTATCGTTTAAGCGTCTTTATAGTCAGAAACACGATTTACTGATTTCAAAAGGCACTAAACATGAAAAAGACTCTGGTTGCTGCAGCAATGGCAGCACTAATGGCAACGCCTGCATTTTCTGATTCAGCAGAATCTGAAACTTTATTGGAAACTTCTATGTCTGCAAAGCTTGCTGAATACGCTCAGGCTCAAAGCTTTGTCTCTGCAAGCATGCTCTATCAGTTACTTGAAACAAATGAGAATACCGTTGTCATTGGTGTTCTAGATCCGGGTAAAGGCGCAGAGCCTATTTCAGGTTCTCATACTTTATGGCGGTACGATTACTCTTCCCCGAGTAAACGCTTTCAGGACAGTAGCAAGACAATGCAAATCGACACTGAAGCTATGACTTCTATTCTTGGTCAGTTTGGTGCATCTGAAGACTCAACCATTGTTGTTTATGCTCAGGGTGATTTGCACGATGCATTCAGACTGTACTGGCAAATCAAAATGCTTGGTCATAGTGATGTCAGGTATTTGGATGGCGGTCTGGATGCGTGGGTGGCAGCAGGTTATCCCACTGGAGATAGAAATGTTGCCTCTGACGCTGCGGAGTACAAAGCACAAAATGTGAACACAATCCAGCTGGCGACCTATGAAATGGTCAGGAATGCGGTTGATAATCCTGACTGGGTGATTCTGGATGTGCGAACAGCTGAAGAGTATGCAGGAACATCCAGCTATTTTCCCGGTGCAACCCGGGCAGGTGTAATTCCGAGCAGCCAATGGGTTGAGTGGACGAATGCGCAAAATGAAGATGGTAGCCTGAAATCTCTAAAAGAGCTGGAAGATACTTACGGTAAAATAGTTCGCGGTAAAAAGGTTATTGTTTACTGCCACACCGGAGTTAGGGCAGCGCATACCGCTATGATGCTATCTGAAGCTTTAGGCGCGGATGACGTCCATGTTTACGATGGCTCATGGACTGAATGGAGTCATCTGGATTCAGCTCAGGATCATTAAGTAAGCGGTTGTCTCTGGCTGGCATCCACAAGGCTGTCAGTCAGTACTCCATTCCTGAAACCTGCTA